>JACRON010000187.1 GCA_016214425.1 Nitrospirota bacterium | reverse complement strand
AGTCCATCGGAACCCTTTGCCATCAGATTCCGTGTTATCTATTTTTTTTCATTCCAGCAGGTCTTCTGGCTCTCGGGTCATCAGCCTTTCACATCCTTCCCGCTGGAGTTTACTCCGGCAGTGGCAGGCATTTAAGCCTTTTAGTGAAGGGCCTCACCGATTACAGCGGCGGGACCGCCACGGATTCACACCGTGTTCCGGGATGCTGAAACATAACGAATATTACTACACAGGTTATCAGCCTGTCAAGACAAAAATATAACAAATTCCGAACTTTTATTTTTATTAATGTATAGCAGTGCTAATAGCCGGCAGCCTCTTTACTGCCCTCTTTGCAACAGGGGGCATCATCCTTTCTCTTGCAGACCTCTTTTTCTTAAGCGCAGCTTTTAGCACATCATTCATACTTTCTACAAAAACAAAATTCATATTTTTGCGCACATTCTTCGGCACATCCTCTAAGTCTTTTTCGTTTCTCTTCGGCAATATCACAGTCTTAATGCCAAACCTCCTTGCTGCAAGCGCCTTTTCTTTTAAGCCGCCGATTGGAAGGACCCTGCCCCTTAATGTAATCTCTCCTGTCATTGCCACCTCTTTATCAAGCGGCACCCCTGTGAATACTGATGCAATTGCAGAGGCCATTGTTATGCCTGCAGAAGGCCCGTCCTTTGGTATTGCTCCTGCAGGGACATGGATATGGATATCGTATTTGGAAAAAGCATCATCCTTAATGTCAAGGCTCTTTGCTGCAGAACGGATATAGCTTAATGCAGCCTGTGCCGATTCTTTCATTACATCGCCAAGATGTCCTGTGAGCGTAAGGCTGCCTTTGCCCTTCATAATAGTCGCCTCAACATATATTATGTCGCCGCCTGCCTCTGTCCATGCAAGCCCTGTTGCTACGCCGATAGTATCCTTTTCCTGCTCCACCTCTGGCAGGAATTTTGGCACGCCAAGATATTTGTGGAGATTAGGAGGTGAGATCTGATAGCGCTTCACCTTTCCCTCAGCAATCATCTTAGCAACCTTTCTGAAGACATTTGCTATCTCCCTTTCAAGGTTCCTTACCCCTGCCTCCCTTGTGTATTGCGATATAAGCTGCTTTAATGCTGTGTCAGAGATAATCACATTCTTTTCAGTAATCCCATGCTCTTCAAGCTGTTTTGGAATCAGGAAGTTTCTTGCAATCCCTGCCTTCTCCTCTTCTGTATAGCCAGAAAGCTCAATAACCTCCATCCTGTCCTTTAATGCCGCTGGAATTGGGTCAATGATATTTGCAGTTGTAATAAACATTACATCAGAAAGGTCAAAGGGCACGCCGAGATAATGGTCGCTGAATGCATTGTTCTGCTCCGGGTCAAGCACTTCTAAAAGCGCTGCTGACGGGTCGCCCCTGTAATCAGCGCCTATCTTATCCACCTCATCTAACATAAACACAGGGTTTCTGGAATCTGCCTGCTTAATCCCCTGAATAATTCTGCCTGGCAAAGCGCCAACATAAGTTCTTCTGTGGCCCCTTATTTCTGCCTCATCCCTGATGCCTCCGAGGGATATGCGGACAAATTCCCTGCCGAGAGACCTTGCAATAGACCTTCCAAGCGATGTCTTGCCAACACCCGGAGGTCCGACAAAGCAGAGTATAGGACCCTTCATCTTCTCCTTCAGTTTTCTTACGCCAAGATATTCAAGGATCCTTTCCTTTACCTTTTCTAAATCATAGTGATCTGCATTCAATACCTTTGAGGCTGCCTTTATATCAAGATTATCCTTTGTGCTCCTGCTCCATGGAAGCTCAACAAGCCATTCAAGATATGTCCTTACTGTAGATGCCTCGGCAGTATCAGGGTGCATCTTCTCAAGCCGCTTAAGCTGCTTCTCAGCCTCCTTAGCCACCTTTTCAGGCATCTTTGCCTCTTCTATGCGCTTTCTGAATTCACTTACCTCCTCTGCCCTGTCATCTACCTCGCCAAGCTCCTTCTGAATGGCCTTAAGCTGCTCCCTTAAGTAGTATTCCCTCTGTGTCTTGTCAATCTCGCCCCTTGCCTCTGCCTGGATCTTCTGCTGCATGGAGAGGAGTTCAAGCTCTTTATTTAATATCTCATTTACCTTCTTTAATCTTATCACAGGACTTATAATCTCAAGCACCTCCTGTGCAGCCTCTACCTTTAATCCCAGATTTGACACAATAATATCTGCCAGCCTTCCAGGGTCTTCTATATTCTCAACAACAACCATTATATCGGGGATGATTATCTTGCCGAGGGTAATCATCCTCTCCACCTGCTCCTTTATAGTGCGCATCAGGGCCTCTATCTCCAATGTAATCTCAGGAACCCTCTCCTCTGCTATCCGTTCAATATTTACCTGATAGTAAGGCTCTCTCTGGACATACTCTAATATCCTTGCCTTAGCAATGCCCTGTACGAGTATCTTTATGCGGCCGTCAGGAAGCTTAAGCATCCTCATTATCATGCCCACTGTTCCAATGTTATAAATGTCTTTTGATTCAGGATTCTCCACATCCAGTGATTTCTGGGCAACAAGAAATATCATCCTGTTTCCTGCAAGGGCATCCTCTATAGCCTTAATGGACATCTCGCGGCCAACAAATAATGGAAGCACCATATAGGGAAATATGACTATATCCCTTACCGGTAAAAGCGGCAGCCTGCCTGGTATTGCAATCTGCTGTTCCTCTTCTATTTCAATCGGTTCTTTCACTTTACACCTCCTTCAATCTCAATTTTAACTTTTAATTCCCTCAATAGTAGCGATATTATTAAAAAGTTTAATGCTGATATCCTCCTTATTAACCCCTGGCAAATCAGCCTTTATTACAAAATCGCCAGCCCTTTCAAAAAGGTCAAGAAAGGGAAACTCTGTCTCCTCGGGCAATCTTTGTAAAAGATCTTTTTCGCTCCGCTGTTTGATATAGTTTGTCTCAGCAACGATATTTAACTGATACAGTCTGCCCTTTGGTGATGCTACCATCTTTGCACCAAAATTTAATTAGTTGCCATTGAAAAAATGTGGCAACTAATTATCAACTTCATGATAAATTTTTCAGCATGAACTAATCAAGACTTAACTTCTTAAGATAATCCCTGAATTCCCTGCCAAATTCAGTGTTCTTAAGCCCGAATTCCACAGTCGCCTTCAAAAACCCAAGTTTATCGCCCGCATCATAGCGCCTGCCGCTTATTTTATAGCCGTATATCTGCTGTGAAGAAAGAAGATTCTTCAAACCATCTGTAAGTTGAAGCTCGCCAAGCTTTCCAGGCCTTGTCTTTTCCATGACCTCAAATATCTCTGGCTCAAGTATGTATCTGCCAATAATAGCCAAATTAGACGGCGCCTCTTTTGGCTTTGGTTTCTCTACCAAATCAATAATCCTGAAGACACCATCCTCCATTCTCTCCGGCTTTATAACGCCGTAATGCTGCGTTTTATCCTTTGGCACCTCTTCTATGCCAAGGATGCTTGTTCCATACTTTTTGTAAATCTTTATCATCTGCGCTAATGCAGGCACCTTTGAATCTATTATATCATCTCCAAGCAGAACTGCAAAGGGCTCGTCTCCAACAAGATGTTTTGCGCAAAGGATTGCATGGCCAAGGCCCAAAGGCTCCTTCTGTCTTACATAACTGAAGTTTACTAAATTTGATATCCTCTGCACCTCTTCAAGGAGCTTTGTCTTTCCCTTCTCTCTTAAATTGTGCTCAAGCTCAAAGGAGACATCAAAATGGTCTTCTATCGCATGCTTGCCCCGGCCTGTTACTATTATTATATCCTCAATGCCTGAATCAACAGCCTCTTCAACCACATACTGGATGAGCGGCTTGTCAACAAGGGGAAGCATCTCCTTTGGCGATGCCTTTGTAGCAGGCAAGAACCTTGTGCCAAGCCCTGCTGCAGGAAAGACAGCTTTCCTAATCTTTTTCATATGCTTATAAAACCTTTCACTTGTTTTTTGAAACTTAAGGATTATATTTAATATTATAAGAGAGATGGAAAAAAGTCAATCTCTATCTTGAACCCCTGCCTAACAGAACTACTTTAGCAGTTTCAAATATAATGGTAAGGTCTAATAGAAAGGACATATTTTTAATGTAGTATAAATCATACTGAAGCTTTTCGTATGCATCCTCTACTGATGCGCCATAGGGATAGCATATCTGCGCCCAGCCTGTTACCCCTGGTCTTACTGATTCCCGAAGGCTGTAGTAAGGTATCTTCTCCTTTAACTGCTCCACAAAGAATGGCCTCTCAGGCCTTGGGCCTACAAAGCTCATATCACCTTTTAAAACATTTATCAGTTGAGGCAGTTCATCAAGCCTCGTCTTTCTGAGTATCCTGCCCAATTTTGTCGCCCTATCATCATCCTTCTTTGCCCACACAGGGCCTAACCCTGACTCTGCATCCTCCCTCATGGAGCGAAACTTTAGTAGTGTGAATATGTTTCCGTCCTGACCTATCCTCTCCTGTTTAAAGAAAACATGCCCTTTTGAATCAAGTTTTATTAGTATCGCTACAAGGAGCATGACCGGCAACATCATTATTAATAACATTAGCGATGCCACAATGTCCAATAATCTTTTTGTTACGATTGAACCCCATGATTTTTTGAATCCGTCAGAAAATATTAGCCAGCTCGGCCTCAGGCTTTCAAGCCGTATCTTGCCATTAATACCTTCATAGAAAGTTGAATCATCCTCTATCTTAATCCCATTCAGCCTGCATCTTAGAAGTGTATCAAGAGGCAGTCTTCCCCTGCGCTCTGAAAGGGCAACAATGATCTTGCTAATGCCCTCTCTCTCTACAATCCCGCATATATCATTATATGTCCCTACGACCGTAGGGTTTACAAGGCTCTTTCCTACCAATGTAGCATCATCTACACTTATAAAACCAACAATATTGTATCCAACCTTCTCTTTATTAAGGAGCCTCTTTGCTATATCCTTTGCTGTCTCACCTGTACCGACAATCAGTATCTTTTCATCAAGGGCTTTTATATCAATTGTCCAGGAGTAAAAGAGTCGCCAGGTAATAGTTGTAATTGATAGAATAAAAATGCTTATTAGAAAAATGCCGCGGCCGATTATCAAGCCTGGAATTGCATAGTAGACAATAGACAGGATAACTGCGGCAACGCCAATCGCCTGCAATGACCTTATTATAGTCTCCTGCCTTGTCCTTATAATCTTGGTATTATACAGGTCGCTATAGTAAAGGCTCAACTGGCATATAAATGTAATAAGCATTGCCTTAAAGCCTATAGCATAGTAATCCGACAGCCAGAAATTTGTTATTTTAAAGCGGATATAGGCAGCCAGTATCACAGAAACAAAGATCAAAAAACTCTCAATAAGAAAAAAGAGAATATCCTTTATTGAATAATATCTGTTAAATAGTTTAATCATAATAATATAAAAAAAATAAAATTAGTAATATATCTTGGGCAGTCTCCTTCTTGAATCATTGAGCACCACGCCAATGATATTTTCCTTATTAAGGCTTTTCAGGGCATCAAGCACCCTTTCTTTTGGCGTTGTCTCTGCCTTGACAACCAACAATATTCCATCTACAACATCGCCAAGCAGGCAATATTGTTAGATTACTTACCCCTGACGGAATCAATATAGATTCTATATCAATTTTATTTGTTAATAGATCAACCAGGCCATATTCTGATTTACAGTTAAAGAAGGTGTGAATTGACGGTTTTCTCATGTCACCGTCTATTAAAAGAACCTTCTTCTTTGTATCCTCTGCCATAACAATTGCCAGATTAACAGATGTTATACTTTTGCCCTCTCCCTTCTGTGTGCTGGTAACAGCAATAACCTTGTTGACATGGCTGCCATTTAAGCTGCTAAGCTTTGACCGCAAAAGCCTGTATTGTTCAGTTATCACTGTCTGGATATTCCCTGACCGGATGGTCTTTTCATGAGGCGGTATATTATCCTTTTTCAGAATATCCTTCATCTCCATTATTTTTTCAATAAGACCTTTTATCATTTATTTATTCCTCTTAATTGAAAACCATATATTGTTTAAACCTTTTTTTGGCGCACTTGAAAAAAAATTCGGTATAGTGGCAAAAACAGGCAACCCTATTGCATCCTCCACCTCTTGTGGTTTTTTAAAGCCTGAAATCATAAATTCTATTAAAAAAACGGTACCAAACCCAGTGCCAGCGCCCAACATAAGGGCAACCAGCAGGATCATCTTCTTATCAGGCCAGTAAGGCACCTGAGGAAGGTTTGCAGGATCAACAATCCTGAACCTCTCGCCTTTCTGCCTCTTTTCAAGGTTTTCAGACAACTGCGCCTCAAGTTTTCTATTTAATAAGGAATTGTAGTTTGCCTTAAGATTATCATAGTCCCTGCTTAATGTTAACAACTGCTGCTCCCTTGCAGGGGTATTCTCTACCCGCTGCTGATAGAGCTTGGCCTGCTCTAAAATACTCTTTTGCCTCTCTTTTAAGGTTAATACTTCAAATTCAATATTGCTGAATTGATTAAGCATATTCTGGTAAAGAGGGTCTGTATTAAGCCTTGCCCTCGGTTCGTCCTTTTTTGATTCCATCTCATTCTTGAGCTTTTCCTCAGTTTCTTTTATCTCCCTTTTTAAACGAGGGATATCAGGATATTTATCAGAATATCTTGACTGAAGATCAGCAAGCTGCGTCCTGAGTGTATCCAACCTGTTTTGAAGCGGATTAGTCTCAACCTGCCTTTCCAACTCCCTTTTTCTATCCTCTGCCTGCCTCTGGATAATCACCATCCTGTCCTCTGCAGCCCGTAAGGCCTCTGTTGTTGTCTGAAGCTCTAATTGAAATCTATTTAAAGATGCCAGATTTGCCTGCTGCTGCTCAGGAAGCTCCCCGATATATTGAGTTTTATATTCCTTAAGCGCCTTTTCCTTTGCCTCTAACTTTCCCTTTATCAATTTTAGTTCATTTTCAAGAAACTCAGAGGTCCCTGCAGCCTGCTGCTCCCTTACCTTCAGATTTTCTTCTGTAAAAAGAGAGGCGAGCATATTAACAACCTTCATTACTGTTTCAGGCTCATTTCCTTTAAATGACAAAGTAAAGGCATTGTTTCCCCTTACCTGTATCTCTATATTGCTGCGCATCGTATCTACTTTTGACTCCATCGGCATCTTTGATGAGCCATATACATTTAATGCAATAATTACCCTTTCAATAAGGCTCCTGCTCATTATCTGCTGCGATATGGTTTGCAACTGCTCTTCTATCCTTGCGCCAACTGTTGGTCTGATATATTCAAGGGATATCTGCTGCTGCTCAATAAGTATAAGGGTTGTTGAACGATATATCTTTGGCAGTTTTAAGCCAATAAGATATACTATTGGCGGAATAATCAAAATAAAGACAGCTATGAGCCTCCACCTCTGCAAAAAGATATCTATATAATCCTTTATGGTAAATTGACTACTCTGCATCTCTCTCCTCTCCTCTTCTTATTAATTCTGTTCTCCCTGCTGTGCTATACCTATAGCTTATTGTAACTCTGGCAAGATAACTATTTTCTGCATAATGCAGCCCAGGTATATTGGAATTTCTTGCAGTATGATTATATTCAAGGGAAAAAAGAAGCCAGTCTGCTGCGCGATAACTTATTCCTCCCCCTGCATTCCATATATGGTCTCTTCTGCTATTTTCTGAATCAGGATACCTATTTACCATGTAATAACCATGGCCTGAAAGCATCAAAAGGTCTCTTATAAGATGATAGGTCATATCACCGCTCAACCGCCAATAATTATAGTATTCCAGCCTCTCTGGATT
>JACRON010000244.1 GCA_016214425.1 Nitrospirota bacterium | reverse complement strand
GTAATATTCTATTGCAAGCTTCTCATTCTCCTTATACATTGCCAGCCTCTTTACAAGCTCGTCAAAGTCAACATCATGGGCATTGAATTCCGGGCCGTCCACACAGGCGAACCTTGTTTTGCCGCCGACTGTCACCCTGCATGCCCCGCACATGCCTGTGCCGTCTACCATAATAGAGTTCAGGCTCACAAGGGTGCTGATGCCATAATTCTTCGTAAGATTAGATACAGCCCTCATCATTACTGCAGGGCCAATGGCAATAACAAGGTCAATCTTCACAGACTCCTTAACAAGCCTTTCAAGCTCATTTGTTACCAAGCCCTTTGTTCCATAGCTTCCATCATCAGTTACAATAAGAAGCTCATCGCTTATCTTTCTTAAATCATCCTCAAGAATAAGCAGCTCCTTTGTCCTTGCGCCAAGGATGGTGATGACCTTGTTGCCTGCCTTTCTCAATGCCTTTACCACAGGAGGAAGCACTGCAATGCCAACACCGCCGCCTACACATACAACTGTTCCATACTTTTCAATATGCGCAGGTGTGCCGAGCGGGCCGACAACATCCGTAATGCTGTCGCCTTCATTAAGGCTTCCGAGCTGCATGGTAGTCTTTCCTACCTCCTGAAACACAGTGGCAATTGTGCCTTTTTCTGAATCAGAATCTGAGATTGTGAGTGGGATCCGTTCTCCTTTTTCATCAAGGCGGAGAACAATAAACTGGTCTGGCCCTGCCTTTTTGGCTATCTCAGGCGCTTGAATTGTAAATCTTTTGACCGTTGGCGAGAATACCTCTTTTTTAAGAATCCGAAACAATTTATGATACCTCCTTTTTATGAAAATAAATAAAAACACAGAAATAATATTAGAAAATTATAAAATAATTTAACTGAGCCCTATGGCAATCCTGACAGCGTCATCTAATTGCTGCATCCTTTCTAAAGAAAGCGAACCGATAAAATGCCTTAAAGAGGATTTAGGTATACTTATTAACTCATCACAGTGAATGCTGCTTTCGTGTTTTAACCCCTCTTCAATGCCAACCCTTACCTGAGTAGACAAACCATCATAACTTGAATAGATAGGCGCGCAGATTACTGTAGAAAATTTTGAATCAATGAGCACCTGACGGCTTACCATTACAAATACACGAAACTTCTTGGGGTCATGAGAGGCGCCTTTGTATACGCGGTAGAGGTCGCCCCGCTTCATAAGTCCACCTGATAGGACAGGACATCTTCTGCTTCCTTGTTTAGTTTATCTGCTTTTTTGTTCAGAATACTGAGATCTTCTAAGTCCCTTCTTTTCTGTGTCTGTCTCTCAATGAAATCTCTTACTGCCTTCTCAATGAACTCAGATCTATTTTCATGCCCCCCAAAGAGCGTATCAATACTTTTAATTAATTCTTCTGGAAGGGTTATAGATGTCTTGACTTTCATACTACTAATATACTACCTTTATCTTACAATGTCAATGTATTGTATCATTGCGTCATTGATTGGATATTCAGGAATATATGTTAAAGGTTGGTGATTTAAATAATCCTTTTGCGGTAATCTATTTTCTTCTTTCCACGATGTTTGCAAACTCTGAACAGTCTATCGGCAGGTTTACAAGGAAGGTGCTCCCCTTTCCCAACTCGCTCCTCACCTGAATAAATCCGCAATGCTCTGTTACTATCTCCTGAACAATCGCCAGCCCCAGTCCAGTTCCTTCACGCTCCTTACTTGCATATTTTGTAGTATAAAAGGGGTTAAATATTCGTTCCAAATTCTCCTCTGGTATGCCTGCGCCATTATCTGTAATCTCTATCTGAACATATTCGCCTTTGCCAATCTTGCCGCAGGGAGACAGGGCATGCGCTGCCTTATGGGTCTTTATGCTTATTCTGCCTCTGCCGTTTACTGCATCTATGGCGTTTATTATCAGATTTAATAAAACCTGCTTTATCTGCTCGTTGTCCACCTTTATCATTGGGAGTTCATTGTCAAATTCCCTGTCTATCTTTATCCCTTTTTTCTTTGCCTCATACTCAACAAAGATTACAGTCTTCTCCACTATATCATTTATGTTATTTTCCTTTAATACAGGCGACCTGGGCCTTGAGTAATCCATTATCTCCTTTAATAAAGCCTCTATCCTCTCTACCTCCTGCAGGGCAGCGGGCGGTATTCTTTCTGTAAATTCCTTGTCCTTTCCGTATCTTTCAGGCAGAAGCTCCAGACAGGTTTTTATTGGCACAAGGGGATTTCTTATCTCATGCGCCAATCCTGCTGCCATGTCCCCTATGGTCTTCAGCCTATCCATCCTTCTTATTATATTTTTTGATTCCTTTATCTGCTCTATTAACTGGGCATTCTTTATGGCAATAGACGCCTGTTTGCCCAGAGATAAAAACAGCTCTATGTCCTCATGGTTATACATGCTCCTGTCGCCCTTTGCGCCAAGATTAAGAAAACCTATCACCTCTCCTTTATAAATAAAGGGCATGCACAATTCAGACTCCATTAATCTTAGCGCATCCCATGCCTTTTTTATATCTTCATTATCAGCAGTAAACCTTTCCAATTCCTCTGTTATCACAATCGTGCCTTTTCCTTTCAGCCATACAATAAAGTGGTCATCCTCCTTCAGGCTGAGCTTTTTAACAAGCTCTTCTTTTAAACCATGAGAGCTTTGGAGCTTGAACCTTTTTATCTCTTCATCAAAAAGCGCAATAGAAGCCTTATCTATCTTAAGGGTTTTAACAAAGGTATTAATAATGCTGTCAAGGAGCTCCTTAAAATCTGTTATTGTTATAATATCTTCTGTGAACTTCCTTAATATTTTATATGCGTCATACCTTGCCCTGAAAAAGGTCTTTTCCACAGTCTGC
>JACRON010000243.1 GCA_016214425.1 Nitrospirota bacterium | reverse complement strand
CAAGAAAGGGAGGTAACGAAGGTTGGGATATCAGAATAAGGAGATTCGAAATTGGTGAATCATGTTATCTTGTCAGAAGATATACTAATAGAGGCTGAAAAAAGGGGTGTAAAGGATCTACTTGAACACTACTATTATTTTCTTGATGCCATGAAGGCCGCAGATATTCCGTCATTCAATATCAGCAGCAGTGAATTGCAGGATGCAACAGAAGGGATAAAGAAGGGACGCTATGTTTTAAAAACGGTCAAACTTCCTTTTGACCTTCATGGTAAAGAAGATGCCTTTAGAAAGGCATTCCTTATAAATCTTGCAAAGGGATTAAATGGATTTGAAGATGTTGTGAATAAGCACTGGGAGAACAGCTTCTGCCCTGTGTGCGGTTCTTTGCCGAGCCTTGGGGTTTTGGGAGGGGATAGAGAGGGTGGGATGTCTCTTGTGTGCAGCCTTTGCGAGACACAATGGGATTTCAGAAGGCTTTATTGTCCCTTCTGCGGGAATGATAATCAGGAGTGGCTCGGCTATCTTTATTCTGAAACGGATGAGGGATACAGGGTCAACTACTGCAATAAGTGCAAGCTCTACTTAAAGATAGTGGATATCAGAAAGAAAGGCAATGTTTATTCATATCCTATTGAGGATATCATTACCCTTCCCCTTGACATACTTGCGCAGGAGCATGGCTATAAGAGACTTGCACCAAATCCGTTGGGAATGGTTATGGTTAAATAAAAGGAGAATAATCATGGCTTACACAGCAAAGGACTACTCAAAACTAATCGGGATAGAGGGGTTCAGCGAAACACTATTAAAGAATCATTTTACCCTTTATCAGGGCTATGTGACCAATACCAATAAGGCGCTGGATACACTCAATCAGATGCTGAAGGAGGGAAAGACCGGCACACCTGAATTTGCTGAATTAAAAAGGAGGCTTGGTTGGGAATTTAATGGCATGAGGCTCCATGAGTACTATTTTGAAAATCTTGGCGGGAAGGCCGGGATAAATAAAAACGGGAAGCTCTCCAAGAAACTTACAGAGATTTTTGGAAGCTACGAGGCATGGGAGAAGGATTTTAAGGCAACAGGAACAATGAGAGGGATTGGGTGGGCTGCCCTTTATCAGGATATTGCAAACGGAGGGCTCATAAATTTCTGGATAAATGAGCATGATGTCTCGCATCCGGCAGGATGCAATCTTATACTGATAATGGATGTTTTTGAACACGCCTTTATGATTGATTATGGTCTCAAGAGGGCAGATTATATAGAGGCATTCTTTAAGAATATAAACTGGGAAACAGCAGAGGCAAGGCTTAAGTGAGGTGCCTTATGGCCTATACGATTGTTGCATTAAAGGAGAAGATACTGGAGATGTATCCGGAGATTGAAAAACATGGCATATCTGTGGGGCTTACATTTGATGAAGAAAAGAATGCCTATATTATAAAATTCAAGAAGGATAAACACGAGCTTGCAACCCATCTTGAAAAGAAGGATGCAGATGAATGCATGAATGGCATCAAATGTGTTTATCTTGGTATTCAGGTTGGACAGTTTATAAAAAATTTTGAAGAAGGGATGTAGAAGAAAGGAGGTATTTTTATGAGGAAGGAGCATGGTCTTGCAACAAGGGACTTAGTGGACAGGCTACGTTACAGCGGAGTAAGACGCCGCGACTTTTTAAAGTTTTGCGGTGTAACAGCAGGACTCCTCGGTCTTTCTGAGGCATATATTCCGAGGATTGCACAGGCAATAGAAAAGGGCACGAAGAGGCCGCCTGTTGTATGGCTGAACTTTGCATCTGATACAGGATGCACAGAGGCATTGATAAAGGCAACATATCCCAATGCTGCAGATTTGGTCCTTGATATACTCAGCGTTGACTATAACGAGACCATAATGGCAGCAGCAGGCCAGCAGGTTGAGGAGGTATTACAAAAATCATTAAAAGAAGGAAACTATATCCTTGTTATAGAAGGCGGCATTCCAACAAAGCACGGCTACGGCATGATTGCAGGCAAGGATATGATGGATATTGCAAAGGAGTTTGCGCCAAAGGCAATTGCCATACTTGCTGTTGGAAGCTGTGCAACACACGGCGGTGTGCCGGCAGCAAATCCAAACCCTTCTGCAATAAAGGGTGTTTCTGCTGTTCTGGGAGACGCATATAAAGGCAAGATTGTAAACCTTGACCTCTGCCCTGTGAATGTGGAGGTGCTTGTTGCTGTGATTGTAAATTATCTGCTCTTTAAAAAGCTGCCTGAGCTTGATGTATATGGAAGACCAAAGACCTTTTACGGACAGCTTATCCATGACAACTGTGAAAGAAGGGCGCACTTTGATGCAGGAAGGTTTGTAGAAAAATTCGGCTCTGAAGAAGAGGCATTGGGCTACTGCCTGTACAAAATGGGCTGCAAGGGCCCAATGACGTATGCACCGTGTCCAAAGATTATGTACAACGACAGAATAAGTTGGTGTGTAAAAGCAGGCGCACCGTGTATTGGCTGCGGCGAGCCTGGATGGACAGATAAATTTGCAGGGTTTTATGAGAGGCTGCCGGGTGTATCAATACCGGGCTTTAAGGGAGTTGAGTTTACAGCAGACAAGATTGGTCTGGCAGCAGGCGCTGCAGCAGCAATCGGCATTGCAGCCCACGCGCTCGGCTCAACTAAACGGATTAAGAAGGGAGGTGAGGAGTAATGGCAAGGTTAGTCATAGACCCAATAACAAGGATAGAAGGTCATTTAAAACTTGAGGTGGAAATAGAAGGCGGTAAAGTAAAGGATGCATGGACATCAGGCACGTTAGTCCGCTGTTTTGAAATCATCTTAAAGGGCAGAGACCCGAGGGATGCATGGCATATCACACAGAGGATTT
>JACRON010000074.1 GCA_016214425.1 Nitrospirota bacterium | reverse complement strand
TTTTTATGTCTGCAGATGTCATCATACCTTTCTACCGCACCGTGGACAGATTCGGGCATATTTACCAACCTTGCCTTCCCATCCGCACTTTGGGCATTTTATTCTTATGCTGTATTCCTCTGTCTTGGATGCCTTCATTGCCCAAATTAGTTTTCGTAATAATATAATGAAGATTCCTGCAAGGACAATGCCTAAGGCAATATCTCTCAGCCTGTAGCCGTCATAGATAATCTGGTCAAGTAATTTTTGGAGTTCTTCCATTAGATTAACCCCTCACCCTGTCCCTCTCCCCATAGGGGAGAGGGGAACAGAAAAAGTTATTTATGTGGCAAGATGTCTGCCAGCCTGTCAGGAAAGTCTGTAAATATCCCGTCAACACCAAGTTCAATAACCCTCCTCATCTCATTCCCGTCATTTATAGTATACACAAAAAGCCTCATCCCTTTTTTATGCACCTTATCAACTATTTCCTTTGACAAAATTTTATTAGAGGCATGAAAAGAGTATGCCTTTAAATCTATTGCTTCCTTTAATGCTTTTTTCCAGTCCATTTTATTATAGAGAAAACCAATTGTAATATCATCTGAAATCTTGCGGAGTTTTTTTAGACAATCAATATCAAAGCTTGAGATGATTGTATTAAGCAGCATACGTTCTTTTTTTAAAAGCTTATAAACATTTCTCTCTATGTCAGGATAATAGCCTGAGCCGTGCTTAATCTCAATGTTCAGTTTAATTTTACCTTTAATAAGTTTTAATACATCCTTCAATGTCGGGATATTTTTATTAATCTCCCTAATCTCTTTTAGGGTCATGTCTTTGATGAGTCTCTTTTTAAGAATGCCTGTTTTCAGATACTCATCATGAAGGACAATGATATGGCTGTCCCTTGTCTGATGGACATCAAGCTCAATCATGTCTGCCCTCTGCTTTATTGCAAGCCTGAAGGCAGATAATGTATTTTCTGGCGCATTGCCAGATGAACCCCTGTGCGCTATGTTTAATATATCAGGCATGTTCTGTACAGATGTTCTGATAGGCGCAGTATTCGCAGTTATTGTAATCAGGTTGTGCAGCATAAATCCGCTTTCTGATTCCATCTGCAACTGTGTTTATTTTCGTAATTGTTTTTTCCATATCCTTTTCCTTTGGCTCAGCGCTTCCAATGATTCCTGATTCAAGGAAATACAAATGCACCCTGTCTGGAAGCCTTCCATGCGTCTCACGATATGCAAGGGCATATATAGAAAGCTGAAGGTTCTTTCTTGTCTTATCGTCTGCTGTCTTCTGGTCTCTGACCTCAGAGGACTTGTAGTCTATAATATGGCCTGCGCCATTATTTTCATCCACCCTGTCCCATCTTCCTGTTATCTTGTTTTTCCCGATAAAGAAGTTAAATTCCTTTTCAATGTATGTTGGGAGGATGCCTGCCTTCTCCTCTTTTTCAAAAAACCTTTTTAATGCCTCAATCCCTGTGTTGAACCTTATCTCTTCATGCTCCTTGCTTAAAAATCCCTCGCTCTTCCATGATGACTCATATATCTTCTTTATATCATCAAAGGAAACAGCAATGCCCAATTTTTTTCTCTTAAAATATTCTGCTACTGCTGTATGTAAGGCGCTGCCATAGATAACAGCATGATGCGAATAAAGAGGTATCCGCAATATGTGAAGGTATTTAAATTTTAATGGACATGTGTTGTAGTCATCAATCTGATAACAGTTCAGTTTTAGCATCTCGCTTTCTTTCATGGGCGCAAGGCCAGAGCTATTAGATTCTATAGATGGTGCAAAGCGCCTTATCTCCTCTAATGCAGATGCCTTATAAAGCGACAGGTCATTTTCATTGAGATTGAGCGTCTCTACTACAAACGGGCTGACCTTTCTTGCTTTAGCGCCGCCGTAGTCCCTTGAACTTGTAAAATATAACTCTTCTTTTGCGCGGGTCATGCCAACATAAAAGAGCCTTCTTTCCTCCTGAATGTGAAAGTCGCCAGACGGGATGATATCCTTTATTAGCTCCTGCGGCAGCTCTATTGGGTCGCTGAAATTCTTTGTTGGGAATTTTAAATTTACAAGGGAGACCATGAACACAACAGGAAATTCAAGTCCCTTAGATTTATGAACAGTCATAACAGACACAGCATCTTCATCTATATCTGCCTCTGCAACAGCAGGATTGTCTCCTGCCTCTATGAGCATATCAAGGTGCTTTATGTAATGCTGAATCCTGTCATTAACTGAAAGGTGTTCAAAGTTTCTTACAGCCTCAAAGAACTTTGCAATATTCTGGAGGCTTCTATGGTCTTCGTTATTTTTTGAACTGCTCAATCTTTTTAAGAGCCCGCTGTTAGTTAGAAAATTATAAAGGAGCCTGCCTGTAGATATGTCCTTTGATTCAGTGATGTATCTATTAATATCCTCTATAATCTTTGCTATTGCTGCCTTTGCCTCTGATGATAGCTCTGATAGCTCCTCAAATTTATCAAGATGGGTGAATACATGATAGAGGCTCAGATTCTTTCTGTTTGCAATATTTGAGCATAATGTAAGCTCAATCATGTTCATCTGATAGATATCAGATGATGCGAGGTAGAATAGATACATGCTGTTTGCAGGGTCTGCAATTGTCCTTAAGAATGCAATCAGCAGTTTTATCTCTGACCTGCTGTATAAGCCTCGGCTTCCTGAAAAATTATGCGGTATTCCATGCATATTAAATGCCCTCAGAAATGGCTCTGCATCATTATTTGAGCGCACAAGAACAGCAATATCCCTGTATTTATAATCATTAGATGCCGCCTTTTCTTTTATCATCTGCGCCACTGCGTCTGCCTCAGAGGATACAGTGTCATAATGAAAATGCGTTGCAGGTATTGTCCCTGTCCTTGCCCCGCGCAGTTTTTTGTCTATCTTATTCTTTTCCTCAAGCCTTTCAGGGTTGTTGTGCCTAATCAGCCTGTAGGCTGCATCTAAAATAAGCTGTGTAGAGCGGTAATTTTCTGTAAGCACAACCTGTTTTGCATCAGGGTAGTATTTCATAAAATTTAAGATATTGCTGATAGCAGCCCCGCGGAATTTATATATGCTCTGGTCATCATCTCCAACAACTGTGATGTTCCTGTGCCTTTCAGATAGCAGCCGCACAAGCTGGAACTGTGCGTAATTTGTATCCTGAAACTCGTCTACAAGGATATACTTAAATTGTTCCTGATATCTTTTTAATATGACAGGGTGATTCCTGAATAGCCTTAATGGCAGATTTACCTGGTCGCCAAAATCTATCATTCCCTCTTTCATCAGGAGCTCCTGATATATCTTATATGTATTTGCTATCTCTGTCTGCTGAGCGGCTATTTCAGCGTACTCGCCTCCTTCGGGTTCTGCCTTGATTCTCATCCTCTCCGCATATCCCAGATACTCCTCCACACTTATATCCTCATCCTTTGCACGGCTGATTACTGTTAAGAGCGCATCAATATGTTTCGTAGGGTTGCCGAGCGGCCTGTAATATTTTAGCGGAAATTCAAAGAGGTGTTCACGAAGAAAGATTATCTGCTCAGGCTTGGACAGCACCTTAAAGTCGCTTGTCAAACCCAGTTCAAGGCTATGCTCGCGCAATACCCTGTCGCCAAAGGCATGAAATGTGCTTATCCACGAACCAGTAGCGCCAAATGGCACGAGTATATCCACCCGTTCCTCCATCTCTGCTGCTGCCTTTTCTGTGAATGTGAGCGCGAGTATCTCCTCTGGCTTTACCTTTTTTTCTTTTATAAAATGAACAATCCTCTGCGTAATAACACTGGTCTTACCAGCGCCAGCGCCTGCAATTATCAGAAGCGGTCCGTCGCCGTGATGTATTGCCTCCTCCTGCTGTAAATTTATTAATTGATCTTCTGTAATTGTCATAGGTTAGCAAGATATTTTTTTGGCTTGAGGCATATTGAGTCAACAGGTGTTATATTTATGGGAGAAAAGGAAAAGGTTATATTAAGCCATTTTCTGAATATCTTTAATGCATCCTCTAATTGAAAGGTTACGATATCCTTGACCTCATCAAAGCTGACCTTACCCATCCTGATAAATAATGCGCCAAGAGGCTCCTTGTCCCCCTCCCTTTTCTGCATTTCAACGGTCTTTAATAAAAGCTCAGAATCTATCCTTCCCTGTGCAACAACAATATCTCCGAGTTTCTGGCCATAAGGCGACTGCGCGCCTATTAGTAAGCCGTCCTTAAAGGTAAGGGTGCCAAGGTGCATCTGGTTCTCAAGGGTCAATATACCGCCAAGTTTTTTTGCTGCAATAATAGACAGGATATCATTAAGTAATATGCCCCTTTGCTGCATGGTAACCACCCCTGAAGCAAAAAGGGCTCAAATTTAATTGAGCCCTTTACAGGTTAATCTTTATACAGCCTCTACTTCTTTTATCTCAGGTATTTTTTGCATTAATATTCTTTCCACGCCCATCTTCAAAGTATATATTGAACTTGGGCATGTGCCGCATGCGCCCTTTAGCCGCACCTTCGCCACATTGTCTACAACATCTACAAGCTCAATATCGCCCCCGTCCATTTGTAATGACGGCCTTATTGTATCCAGCACCTCTTCTACCCTGTCCTTTAGCTCCATTACCTTTTCAGTCATCTCTAAATCACCTCCTTAAGTAAGACGATTACTCAGATTAATCTGTGTAATCTAAATTTTAATCGGTGTAATCAAGGCATCACTTTTGTGAACGCCTATAATTGATATCTCCTCTTCCTATGATATATGGACTGCAAAAACCATAAGCCTTCCATTACTCCGCATTCCCCGCTCAACCCCATCCTCTGCAATGACCATTACCCCGGGCTTAAGCTCTATCTCTTCAGTTCCCCGTATGAATGTTCCCTCACCCTCTATGCAGTAAAATACGCCTAATGCGCTCGGATGAGGCGGGATCTCCTGCCCCTTGTCTAAGCAGATTAAGGGAATCTTTGTCTTTTTTGACATATAGAGTATAATCGGCATAAACTCGGGATTGAATCTAACCTTCTCTTTTATGTTTATTACATTCTCCATTGCTCATTCCTCCTTATTAAGATTTTATTTATAATAAACCTTATGGCAGGCAATGGAGAATGATATAAATCATAACCATTATTCTCTATGCAAATATTATAATAAAATTCGGATTACCCTGTCAAACAAATAAACAGGGGCTGTCGGCATCTGTCTGCTGTAGGCAGGGACAGTGCAAACAGTAAATTGAAAATCAGAACTGATTACCCCAATGATTGAATATCTCTTGGGCCTTTTATCACTATCTTTTTTCTTGCCTTAATCTTTTCAAAGAGGGATTTTTGCTTCAGTGTCATTTCATTCATATACTTTACCTCTATCAGAGCCTTATCCTCAGTCATAAAGTCAATTTCTATGCCGTTTTCATAGATATAGCAGGGCTTCTGATTCTTAATCTTCAGATATATATAATTTTCAAACAGGCTGCCTTTATCTCTGAAACCTGTAAAAATATTCCTTATGCCGATGTCTGCTGCATAAATCTTTTTTGGAGATAATATCCTTTCGTTTGTTTTACCGCAGCGCGGGACCAAGTATATAAGAAAGGTATCAGCAAACATCTCAAGGTATCTTCTTGCTGTATCAGGAGAAATCTTTAGGATATTTGCAATCTTATTGATGCTGACAGCCTTTCCTGCCCTTTCCATCAAAAGAAGGAAAAAATCCTTCAGGATTTGAGGTTTTTTTATGCTGTAAAAAACTGAGATATCTTTGTAAATAATATCGTCCACCAGCTCTTTTAGATATTCAATATCTCCTCTTAATACATATTCAGGCACACCCCCTGTGAAAAGGTAATCTTCAAAATATCCCGCAAGAAGATGCTCGTCGCTCTTTGAAAGCGCAATGTTTTTAAATTTCATGTACTCATTGAAATCAAGGGGCAAGACCTCAAAGATGCTCCCTCTTCCTGTAAGATAAGGCTTCCTTGTCTTAATGACTGAGGCGCTGGACGAGGAGGCGTAGATTTTTACATTTTGGCTGTCAAAGAGATTTTTCAGTTGAATTTCAAAGTCGCCTTTATATGCAATCTCATCAAGAAAAAGAAAGATTTTTTCTCTAAAACGAATCCTTTTCAGTTTTCTGTATTCTTCAACAATCTCTAAGACAGATTTTTTTGTGAGCAGATAATCGTCAAGGCTGATATAGAAGATGTATTTTGGATCAACAGCCTTGGCATCAATTAACTCTTTTATAAAGAGTTTAAGGATAGTAGTCTTTCCAATCCTTCTTAGGCCTGTAAGAAAGACAACATCCTTTGTTTTCAAATGTCTGAGAAGGCTTTCAATGATTGATTGCCTTGAAACAATCCCTGAAAGGCTAAAATCTCCTTCCCACCACGGATTATAACGGTAAAGCAGTTCCTCCATAAATAAATTATACGATAATATCGTATAATTTGTCAAATATTTATACGATTCAATAACGTTTTATAATAGGATAATAGGTATAATAGCCCCGAATTCCTTAAACGTTATTCCTAAATTTGCAGACATAAAAATGTCATTGCGGGCAAAGCGAAGCAATCTCATACATCGTCAAATTTTTTGGCTATCTTAACTGATAAAAATTATTGTATAATGCTTAGCATGTCAAAGAGATTTAATAATTTATTAAAAATAATGTCCAGACTCAGGGGCAAGAAAGGGTGTCCGTGGGATAAGGAGCAGACAACAGAGTCATTAAAACCGTTTCTGATAGAAGAGGCTTATGAGGTGATTGAGGCGATTGATGAGAAGAGCCCTGAGAAGCTTAAAGAGGAATTAGGGGATCTGCTGCTGCAGGTAGTCTTTCATGCACAGCTTGCAAATGAGAGAAAAGAGTTTGATATGGATGGCATATTAGAAACCCTTGAGGAGAAGCTGATAAGAAGGCACCCACATGTTTTTGGCGATGTATCCTACGAGGATGCAAAAGAGGTCCTTGTCCAGTGGGAAAAAATCAAGAAAGAAGAAAAGGCAAACAGCAAAAGGGAGTCTATGCTTGACAGCGTCCCGAAAGAGCTTCCTGCGCTCCTCCGCGCCCATCGTTTGCAGGACAAGGCAGCAAGGGTCGGATTTGACTGGAAGCATATAAATGATGTCTTTGCAAAGGTAGAGGAGGAGATAAAGGAGTTCAAAGGCGCTGTTAAAGAGAAGAAGGCTGATGAAATAGAAGATGAGCTTGGAGATATTTTCTTTGCATTGGTAAATGTAGCAAGGTTTTTAGAGATCAATCCAGAGGATGCCCTGCGAAAGACCATAAGCAAGTTTATCTCGCGATTCAGATATATTGAAGAAAAGGCAAAAGAGGCTAAGAGGGAATTAAGTGATATGACATTAGAGGAGATGGATAAGTTCTGGGAGGAGGCAAAAATAAAGGGCAATGACTAATAATAAGGCACAGGTAGCAGTAGTCAGAGCAAATACATATCAAAACACCCAGATTTATGCGGATGTTAAAAGGTCGGTTGACCTCCTCGGCGGCATAAATAGCTTTGTTAAAAAAGGCGATAAGGTTCTGCTAAAGCCAAACCTGCTTTCTGCAAAACCCCCTGAGGCAGGGATTACTACACACCCGGCAGTAATAAAGGCAGTGGCAAAACTTGTAATGGAGGCAGGCGGAACACCTTTTATAGGCGACAGCCCAGGCGGCAGGTCAATAAATTTTGAAAAGGTTGCAGCAGTAACAGGCATGAAACAGGCTGCAGATGAATTGGGAATAAGGTTGGTAGACTTTAAGGATTCTGTGGAGCTGTCAGCAACCAATGGCGGCATATTTAAAAAGCTCAATGTTGCAAAAGAGGCGCTTGATGCAGATGTGATTATTAATCTGCCAAAGCTGAAGACCCATGTCCAGATGTTTTTGACGCTTGGCGTTAAGAATATGTTCGGCTGCATAATCGGCTTGCAAAAGGCACAGTGGCATTTTAAGGCAGGCGTGGACAGGAAATATTTTGCAGCAATGCTATTGGAGCTTTATTCCCTGCTCAAGCCTTCGCTTACAATTGTAGACGGCATTGTTGCAATGGAGGGTGACGGCCCTGGAAGCGCAGGTAAGCTGAGAAATCTCGGTTTGGTATTTGCAGGCTCTGATGCTGTTGCATTAGATACAGTTATATGCAATGCATTAGGTGTAAAAAATGAGGAGCTTCCTATCCTTGTTGCAGCAAAGGAGAAGGGCATTGGCATAACAGAGATGGAGAAGATTGATGTCTTAGGTGAAAGGCTTAAGGATGTAAGCATTCATGATTTTATAAGACCAAAGATGATAGATGTTATGTTTGGGCCGAACCTGTTAAAGAAATTTTATGTTATGTTTGGGCCGAACCTGTTAAAGAAATTTTTTGTGAATAACATCACATCAAAGCCAAGAGAGGACAGAAAGATGTGCACCTTATGCAGCAAGTGTATTGAGGCGTGCCCAACAGATATAATCAGCATTCAGAACAAGAGGCTTGAATTTAATTACGATAAATGCATCCGATGCTTCTGCTGCCTTGAGGTCTGCCCAGAAGGCGCAATGCAGGTAAAACAGGGGCCGCTTTTAAAGTTGTTCAGTTATTTTTCGTAAGGCTGATTTGCAAACCCTCTTTTGCCTTTTCATATTGCCGCCTTTAAAAAGGTGTTATTATAATCAAAAAGATTTATATAAGCCATCAACTGTTTAATCTTTAGAGCTTATTGAAAAACACAACAATCTCTGATTACATAATATGAAAGAAAAGAATTCGCATTAAGATGTGATGTTAGAGGTGCTTCATATCAGAAGAAGGGGCTAATCTTCTGTTTCTGATTGATGTATCCGTATCCGACCGATTTCTACAATCCACAGCTTGTTCTTAACGGACATTTGAGTGAGCGCCTTTAAAAATTGATGTATTATTTGTTCAAGCAGTAAAAGACTGGGGTTTTTGGGAACCCTGATAACAACGATGCCGCCTGCTTTGGCAGGTGGGAAGCGTATTATATCTGCAAAATCCAAATCCAGTGTTATAAGACAACGTTGCTCAGCACAGCATACTTCATAGAGATGATAGTCCGAAGCCCCTTGCAATTTCTCCTCACGCACTGTTTGGACATCGTGTCCACCTGCACGAAAAATGTGTTGTGTCCGCCTCCCAAAGTTTTCATCAAGTTTGAACCTCATTTAGTAGTCCCAACTGGAACCTCAACATAACGTTCACGGGACATTTCTGCACCATAAGCAATAGCAGCAAGTATATCCTCTTCTGTTAGCTGTGGATATTCCTCAATTATTTCTTTAATCGTCATCCCGTTAGCTAAAAAATCAAGAATTAGAGATACCCATATTCGTGTACCTCGTATACAGGGTTTACCAAAGCAGATATTAGGGTCAATAGAAATACGCTCTAAAAGTGTATTTGCCATAATAGATATCCTCCATCTCTTTTTAAAAATATACCATATTGTTATGTAAAAATCTACTCCATATAAAGGAGTGGCTAATATTATTAGTTAAGTAATCAGCCTTTAATTCTTCTGCACAGGCCAACGGGGTTAACTTTTTATCTATCCAAATATTGACCTTAGAAACCTCTTTGAAATGAAGTAGTCTATGCCGAATGCCTGCCAATTCTGAATGCCCATCTCAAGCCAGAGTATGCCGAGGGTAATCCTCAAAAGCACAGGGCCAATGGCAGAGGCTTTATGGTTCCAGCTTTCTTTTAGGAAGTCTTTTAGCATTTATAATCTGTCTTCATAGACCCTTATTTTAGCCTTCTTCTTTAACCCCTCCACATAAGCCATGTATGCCCGCTCCTGCTTTTGAATTAAAAGCATATCTAAGTTCCCTTCTGAAGGGACATTGGTTTTTTCTCCCTCTGAATAGCTGGTGGCCTCCTTTATCAGCCTGCGCATTCTTTCCTTTACAATGTCTTCTTTTATTTTAGTATCTTCTTGTATGTATCTATTGTCCTGTAATATGCCTTTTTATATTCATCAAAAGGGATAATGTCGCCATTTACTGTTGCTATGACATTGGAGCCTGTTGGATTGACAGCCCCCCTTCCCCATACAAGAAATATCGTGCCAACAAAGGCAATAATAACTACCCATAAGGTAATTACAAGCACAAACTGCATCCTCTCACGCAAAAGCTTTATCATAAAAACCTCCTACTAATTGATTATACAGATTTGTGTTTTAATCTGCGTAATCTGCTCTTTAATCTGTGTAATCATTAATTATACTTTTCTATATCACAAAGTGCAATATTTTTTTGCTTTCTTGACATTGCTTGCCAATATGGTATTATTTTATTAAAATTTTAACTATTAAAAAGGTGGCTGCGAATCACGCAGGCTCTAAAGCCCCGAATCAACCCGTAAAACAAGTTCAGGGCAAGGTTCGGGGCAGGCTCTGCAGATACCCTCATACAGTTGTGTAATAGGGATATTATTTTAATAATGAAGATAGAAGGTTTTGGTCTTACAGATATTGGAAGGAAGAGGAAGTTAAATGAAGACAGCTTTGGGTTCTTTCCTGAGAATGGTTTTTATGTTGTAGCAGATGGAATGGGCGGTCATGCAGGCGGTGAGATAGCAAGCAAGCTTGCAGTGGATAGCGTTGAAGAGTTTATTAAGCTTTCTGCTGACAGGGATGATATTACATGGCCATTTGAGATAGACGAGGCAAAACCAAAGGATGAAAACAGGTTAAATGTTGCCATACGGCTTGCAAACAGCAGGATTTTTCAGGAGGCATTAGCAAATAAAAAATTAAACGGCATGGGAACAACCATTGTTGCAGCGCTCTTTGCTGAAGCGCATCTCTATATCGGCCATGTTGGCGACAGCCGTGCATATCTAATAAAGAATGATGAGATAAAACAACTGACTGATGACCATTCTGTAGTCTATGAACAGATGAGACTGGGTATTCTGTCAAAGGAAGATGCAAAGAGCCATTCATTGAGGAATGTCCTTACTAAGGCATTGGGCACAGAGCCTGATATAAGGGTTGATATGAGGGCAGAGAGAATAGATCCTGGAGATATCTATCTATTATGCACAGATGGACTTACCAATATGTTGACTGACGAGGAGATGCAGAATATTGTAAAGAATAACAGCAATAATACAGAGAATGCCTGCAGGGAATTGATAGCAGCGGCAAATAAAAACGGCGGCATTGACAATATTACAGTAATAATTCTAAAGGTTGTATGATATTAGTTGGTCTTACAGGCGGCATTGCAAGCGGCAAAAGCACAGCATCAAGAATATTCAAAAAACTTGGCGCTTATGTAATAGATGCTGATGTCTTGGCAAGGGAGGTTGTTGAGCCATTTAAGCCAGCATGGAGAGATATTGTAAAAAACTTTGGCAGGGAGATTCTTAACAAAGATAAATCAATAAACCGAAGCAGACTCGCAGAGATTGTTTTTAATAATAAAAAGAAGAGGGAGCTATTAAATTCAATAGTGCATCCGAGGGTCTTTAGAAGGGCAAAGGAGATAGAAAGGGAGATAGTAAAAAGGGATCAAGAGGCTGTTATTATCTTTGATGCAGCTTTATTGATTGAATCAGGCGCCTATAAAAGGATGGACAAGAATATTGTTGTCTATGCAGATGAGGATGTCCAGATTTATAGACTTGTTAAGCGGGACAGGCTTGCAAAGGAGGATGCGATTAAAAGGATAAGGGCTCAGATACCTTTAAAGAAAAAGCTCAGGTTTGCTGATTATATAATAGATGGGAATAAAACCTTTTCTATAGTTGCAAGACAGGTTAAAAATGTTTTAATGGATTTAAAAGGGATAAAATAGGAAAAAAAATACTCTTTTTAGGAAAGGAAATGGTAAAGATTTCCTTATATTTAGCCAAATTATTAGCCTCCTATTGCCTTAATTAAAACTTAAATTTTAAAAATAGCAACCTATCTTAAATCAACTTCATTAATATTTTCAACCTATTAGAAGGAATATGTCCTTATCTTTACTTATCTATCAATTGTTCTTTTGTACTGCTTTCTCTGTTTGGCACATAGTTTGCTTATATATTGCTTATATATTTAGAATGAAAACCCAAAAGCCTAATCTTAAAGAAAGGGATTACAAGGTAGTACAATGATAAATAGTTGCTACTGGTATGTTGTTAACACAAAACCGAGGCAGGAAGACCTTGCAGAAAAGATGATAATGCAGCTCGGTGTTGAGACATTTTACCCAAAGATAAATGACAGAAAAGGTCTTTTCCCAGGCTACCTTTTTGCCAAATATAAGCCGATTGAGCATTTCAAAAAGATTAGATACACAAAAGGCGTAAGGGATATTGTTAGTTACGGATATAATCCTGTTCCCGTTGATGATGAAATCATAGATGCTATCAGGATAAGGATGAAAAACGGCTTTGTTCAGATTTCCAATGACCTCTTTAAGAAGGGGGAAAGGGTAATAATAAGAGACGGTCTTTTTAAGGACTTTGAAGGCATCTTTGAGGATGTAAAGGATTCTGAGAGGATTATAATACTTTTAAATCTCATTTCCTACCAGGCAAGGATAGTTGTTGAGGCAGAGAAGGTAGGAAGGGCAGCTTAAAATAAGAGTGCAGGGTGTAGGGTACAGGGTGTAAAAGGGTATAAAACTCCTACACCCTCTATCCTTGCCCCTTATTATAGACATAGCCAATAAAATTTCAATTCCAAAACAAGTGATGCAATTGGCGGACAATACTTTTCTATTTGAAGGCAGAAACTGCCTTGATGGCGGAAGCCTGCCTGCCGACAGGCAGGCAAGTCCCGAAACTGGTTTCGTGTTCCGTGTTTCGTGTTTTGGAACAGAACCCGCAACTCGTAACCCGTAACTCGCAACACTTAGAACATATGTGTGGCATTTGTGGAAAATTAAGCTTTAAAAGGTCCGAACCAGTAGACCCCGGATT
>JACRON010000248.1 GCA_016214425.1 Nitrospirota bacterium | reverse complement strand
GGAATCAGCGCTTTCAACTAACCTCCTTTGAAATCACAATTGCAGTCATAAAAAGTATATTCCCCTTGCTAAAAAAGGTCAATAAAAAATACCTTTTAAAAATCCTCTTTACAAGAAAATATTAAAAATGTATGATTAAGTCACTTATTAATTGGTGAGAGAAAGATGATACCCGCAAAAGAAAGATTAATCGTTGCCCTTGATGTAGATTCAAAAAAAGAGGCAGAGAGGCTTCTGGACGCATTAAAGGGGCTTGTCAAAATCTTTAAAATCGGCGCACAGCCTTTTACTGCCTTTGGCCCTAAGATTGTTGACATTGCGCATAAAAAAGGCGGTAAGGTATTTCTTGATTTAAAATATCATGATATACCAGATACGGTTGCCCGTGCTGGCAGGGAGGCAACAAGGCTCGGTGTCTTTATGTTTAATGTCCATTCCTTAGGCGGCATGGAGATGATGAGAAAGTGCTATGAGGCATCATGTGAGACAGCAGAAAAAGAGGGCATACAGAGGCCAAAGATTCTTGCAGTAACGCTTCTTACAAGCATTACCCTTGAGGCGCTTCAGAATGAAATAGGCATTAAGAGTAAAAGTATGGAGGACGAGGTAAAGAGATTGGCAAGCATGGCATCTGATGCGGGCCTTGACGGCGTTGTATCATCGCCGCAGGAGATAACGGCAGTAAGGGAGGTTTGCAGCAGGGATTTTCTGATTGTAACCCCTGGTGTAAGACCTGCAGGGGCGCAAATGGATGACCAGAAAAGGATCTCAGTGCCAAAAGAGGCAATAAAGGCTGGCGCAGACTATATTGTTATTGGCAGGCCTATTATAAAGGCAGATGACCCGGCAAAGGCAGCAGAGGAGATAATTAAGGAGATGGAAGACATATGAAAAAAATGACTCAGGAAGATATACTAAATATCTATAAAAAGTCAGGTGCATTGTTAGAAGGACATTTTGATCTCAGCTCCGGCCTTCACAGTTCTGTATATCTTCAATCAGCCATGGTATTACAGTATCCTGAACATGCGTCAATGCTTTGCAAAGAGCTTGCAGAGGTTTTTAAGGGCAGGAAGATAGAGGTTGTAATAGCGCCTGCGCTTGGTGGGATTATTGTTGCCTATGAGGTTGCAAGGCATCTTAATGTGCGGGCTATCTTTGCAGAGAGGGAAAAGGGAGAGCTAACATTGAGAAGGGGATTTAATATTAAAGAGGGTGAAAGGACGCTCGTTGTTGAGGATGTTATAACAACAGGCATCTCTGTTAAAGAGACGATTGAGGTAGTAGAAAAGAACAAGGGCATGCTCGTTGGAGTGGGTTCTCTTATAGACAGAAGCGGCGGCAAGGCAGAGATGGGACACCCCTATCATTCGCTTGTTGTTCTTAATGAGCCTGTGTACAAGCCCGAAGAGTGTCCACTGTGTAGAAAAGGACAAAAGATTACAAAGCCCGGCAGCAGAGGTTTGTGAAAATTGGCTCTGCGTGTAACACCGCTATATAAGGAGCTTTCAGCAGAAGGCCGCACCCCTCTTGAGGTCTATGAAAAGCTGAAAAAAGGCAAACATTCCTTCCTTTTGGAAAGCATTAACGGCACGCCAAAGACAGCAAGATATTCCTTTATTGGAATAGACCCGTTTATTATCTTTAAATCAAGTGGCAATGAGATAGAGCTTACATATGAAGGTAAAAGATCTCTTACAAGAAAGGACCCTTTATTAAAACTTAGGGAGCTGCTGAATAATTTTAAGATTGAAAGGTTGAAAAACCTTCCGCCATTTTTTGGAGGCGCTGTTGGGTTTTTCAGCTATGATCTTGTCCATGTTTTTGAAAATCTACCGGGAAAGGCAAAGAAAGATATAAATATTCCAGACATCTATCTTATCCTTACTGATACAGTCATTGCATTTGATCATTTGAAGAATACAATAACAGTGATTATCATCCCTGCTATCAGGCATCTTGGTTTTGGATACAACACACTAACATCCGGACTTTTAAGGGACTGCAAGCAGGATGCAGAGAAAAAGATGGAGGAGATTGTTAATCTGATAAACAGCCCTGCAGCAGCGCAGACCTCTGCGGTAAAAGAGAAGAAAGCAAAACCTGTATCAAACCTGACAAAGGAAGGGTACATGTCAATCGTAGAAAAATGCAAGGAATATATTGCAGCAGGCGATATATATCAGGCAAATCTTTCGCAGAGGCTATCTGCAAAGATCGGTTCTGTAAAACCTGTTGAACTTTACAGGAGACTAAGGGAGATAAATCCCTCGCCCTTCTCTGCACTCATTGAGTTTGATGATATTGCTCTGGTAAGTTCGTCTCCAGAGAGGCTGATTAAATTAGAAGGCAGGGATGTGGAGACAAGGCCTATTGCAGGCACAAGGCCAAGGGGCAAGACAGAAAATGAGGATAAAGAGCTTCGCTGGGAGCTTATTGCAAATGAAAAAGAGAGGGCAGAGCATATAATGCTAATTGACCTTGAAAGGAATGACATTGGCAGGGTATGTGAATACGGGAGCGTAAATGTAGATGAGTTTATGACAACTGAGGATTACTCTCATGTGATACATATTGTATCTAATATCAAGGGGAAACTAAAAAAGGAAAAGGATTGTCTTGATTTAATTAAGGCTGTATTTCCTGGCGGAACAATAACAGGCGTACCAAAGATCAGATGCATGGAGATAATAGATGAGCTTGAACCTGCTGCACGAGGCCTTTATACAGGCTCCATAGGCTATATCAGCTTTGCTGGGGATATGGACTTGAATATCATAATCAGGACATTTATTATCAAAAACGGCTATGCCCATGTTCAGGCAGGCGCAGGGATTGTTGCAGACTCTGAGCCAGAGAGGGAATACTATGAGACCCTTCACAAGGCAGAGGCGCTGCTGAAGGTTTTGGAGGGGATTTAGCTTACCCTATCTTCTTATACATCAATAATGCGCAGTTCGCTTTTTTTATAAATTCGTCTTTTGCCGGCGGCTTGTCGCTGAAGAATCGCACCCTGTCCTTGCAGTTCAAATACCAATTTTCAAAATCTGCCTCGCTTACGCCATTCGCTT
>JACRON010000241.1 GCA_016214425.1 Nitrospirota bacterium | reverse complement strand
CTTCAGGGAAGCCATTATAAGAAATATCCCCTTTGCAATTGCCTATACCCTTTGCCTAATCCCTTATGTTGGATGGCTCCTTGCGATTATAATAATCGGGCTTGAGGGCATTTTGGTAATAGGGAATGAAAAGGGGCTAAGAATAGGCGATGAGATAGCAAAAACACAGGTAATTGATTATAAAGAATAGGTCTTATATGTCTTATAGGACCTATATTTCTTTCAGGAGGTTATCTATAAAATGCGGTTTGATTCGTTCTTTGGCTGGTTTTCTAATGACCTTGCAATAGACCTCGGGACTGCAAATACATTGGTTTATGCCAGGGGAAGGGGCATTGTCAGCAATGAGCCTTCTGTTGTAGCCATTCAAAAGGCTACTGGAAAGGTGCTTGCAGTAGGCACAGAGGCAAAGAGGATGCTTGGCAGGACACCGGGAAATATCGTTGCAATTAGACCCATGAAGGACGGCGTGATTGCAGATTTTGAGATAACAGAGTTGATGCTCAGACATTTTATTACTGCAGCGCACAACAGGGCAACCTTTGTCCACCCGAGGATTATTATTGGCGTGCCATCTGGAATTACACAGGTTGAACAGAGGGCAGTAAAGGATTCAGCGCTACTTGCTGGCGCAAGGGAGGTATATCTTATTGAACAGCCTGTTGCAGCAGCCATTGGCGCAGGCATGCCCATTTCAGAGCCTTCAGGCAACATGGTGGTTGATATAGGCGGCGGCACAACAGATATAGCGGTAATTTCACTTGGCGGCATTGTATACAGCAAGTCAATCAAGGTTGCAGGCGACAAGATGGATGAGGCTGTAACAAGTTATATTAAGAGAAAGTACAATCTTCTTATTGGAGAATACATGGCAGAACAGATAAAGTTTGAGCTCGGCAATGCCTATCCAATGGAAGAGAAAAAGACCATGGTAATAAAGGGCAGGGACCTTGTATCAGGCATACCAAAGACACTGATAATTGATGATGCAGAGATAAGGGAGGCACTGTCTGAGCCTATAACAGCTATTGTGAATGCCATTAAGGTTGCTTTGGAGAATACCCCGCCTGAGCTTGCAGGCGACATAATAGACAAGGGGGTTGTATTAACAGGAGGCGGTTCATTGCTTAAAGGTCTTGATATCCGCTTAAGGGAAGAGACCAATCTTCCCATCATCACTGTTGATGACCCCTTGACTACAGTGGTTATAGGGACTGGCAAGGCCCTTGAAGAGCTGGATTTACTAAAGAGGATAATGGTGCTTTCTTCATAATGAGCCAAACGATTGGCATTACAAATAACATTTTATTTATCGCCTTATATTATATAGGTCTGCAATTAAGTGAGTAAGCCTCGTTTTTTTTACACCCATAAAAAGGGAATTCTTCTTATAGTAATTATCCTCATAGCCATTATCCTCATGTCTCCGAATCTGCAGAGGAGGCCTCGTTATTATCTGATTGAAAGGCCAATAGTTTTTATTATTTCAACAGTCCAGTCAGGCATTACATCCATAAAGGATGGCATCAGCAGTACATGGAATGGGTATATAAACCTTGTCAGGGTGCAGGAGGAGAACACAAGATTAAAAAAAGAGATAGATGCCCTGAAGGCAGAGAATAGCAGCTATAAAGAGATGGCTCTTTCCTTTGAGCGCATGCAGGCTCTTCTAAGCTTTAAGGAAACGGCCCCATTTAAAACCATATCTGCACGGATAATAGGCAAGGATACCTCAAATCTCTTCAAGACCTTTACAATTAACCGCGGAGAAAAAGACGGCATAAAAAAGGACATGGTAGCAATTGCGCCGGAGGGCATAGTTGGAAAGGTTGTAAGAACATCAGGCAGCTCATCCCTTGTGCTTCTATCAATTGACAGAAACAGCGAGATTGCTGCAATTATTCAGAGGACAAGGGACGAGGGGATTGTTGAAGGCAAGGGAAGCAGTCTTACGCATTTGAAATATATCCCTGTCTTGTCTGATATAAAGGCAGGCGATGCAGTAATTGCATCAGGGCTTGACGGCATTTATCCAAAGGGGCTGAATATCGGCAAGGTCATATCAGTTAAAAGAGACGATGCAGCCCTGTTTCTGGAGATAGATGTGATGCCGGATACAGACTTTGCAAGGCTTGAGGAGGTTCTGGTAATAACCAATTAAGATGAAAAGCGCGCTTCTTATAACAATTGGTTTATTAATTATCACGTTCCAGTCCAGCCTTGTTAATAACATTGCCTTAGGGGGTGTAAAACCTGATATAATATTTATATTCGTATATGCCATTGGCTTAATCTATAATGAAGAAAGAGCAATGCTAATGGGCGCAGGCTTTGGCCTTGCAGCAGACATATTTTCAGGAGGTCCGTTGGGCCTGAATTTTTTATCAAAGGCAGCAACAGGCTTTGCTGCAGGGGCGCTTGGCAAGAGGATACTTAACATGCGGCTGAGGCTGCAGATATTAGTAATATTTTTTGTTACAATATTAGAAGTTATGCTGCAAATGATTCTATTATCTTTTTTTTTAAAAAACATTGTCTTCTCTGTTGGAATAAAAATAATCTTTTTGCAGGCATTGTACAACAGCCTATTCACTTTTGTATTCCTGTGGCCTCTTATTAAAAGGCTGAAGAGAGAAAGGGAGTGGCTGTTGTCAGCAAAGGAATCCATTTTAATTAGATAGGTAAAAAATGTTAGAGCATCAGGAAGATTTAAATGATTTACAGAGAAGATTTCCTATATTAATAGTATTTGTTATTTTAACCTTTCTAATACTTGTAATCAGGATAGGCTATCTTCAATTGATAAAAAGCGGCTACTTTAGAGAGCTCTCTGAAAGCAACCTCTTAAGGAGCCTGCCGATAGAGCCTTACAGGGGACTGATATTTGACAGGAACGGCGAGCTCCTTGCGTATAATATCCCGGCCTTTCATCTTTCTGTTATACTTGAAGACCTGAAGAATAAGGAATCAACAATAAAAAGGATCAGCGAGCTGATAGGCATATCAGAGAAGGATATCAAGGCAAGATTAGCTGTGAGGAAAGACACCTATCCCTTTGCTCCAGTAAGGATAAAGGAGAATATCAACAGAAAAGAGGTGGCTGTAATTGAGGCAAATAAACTGGAGCTGCCGGGAGTTGTTATTGAGGCAGTCAGCCGCAGGGAATATCGGCACGGAAATATGGCATCGCATCTCCTCGGCTATGTAGGCGAGATTACCCAGGCACAGCTTGATAATTTTGAAGATGACTCTGTGT
>JACRON010000169.1 GCA_016214425.1 Nitrospirota bacterium | reverse complement strand
TTGTTCTTGCAACAGAAATTACAAAATCTGTCTGTCTGCATAAAAACGCAGGTATCTGAATTACATCAAGGACATTAGCAGCCTCCTTAATCTCGTCCTTGCTGTGCACATCGGATAATATTGGCAGATTCAGCTTATCCTTTATATTTTTTAATATCTTTAGCCCCTTTTTAAGTCCGGGCCCCCTCGGTGAATCTATAGATGTCCTGTTTGCTTTATCATAAGAGGATTTAAATATAAATGGAATATTAAGCTCAGCAGTAATCTCTTTTAACCTCTTTGCGGTATTGTAGCATTCTCTTTCAGATTCAATAACGCAAGGGCCTGCAATAAGCAAAAGAGGATTGCCATTCCCAATTCTTGTTCCATTAATTTTAATCTCCCTCACTAACAAACGCCTCCTTTTCTGCCTTTGGAATCTTAGTTTTGTTTTCTAATGCAGCCTTTACAAAATTCTTAAATAAGGGATGAGGGTCTAATGGCCTTGATTTAAATTCCGGATGAAACTGGGAACCAACAAACCACGGATGATTTGATAACTCAATAATCTCAACCAATTTATTGTCAGGCGATGTGCCGCTTATAATCATTCCTTTTTTTGTTAATGCCTCTCTGTATTTGTTATTAAACTCATATCTGTGTCTGTGCCGCTCAGAGATATTCGTCTTTTTATATGCCTTATAAGCAAGGGTATTCTTCTTAATTACGCATGGATATGCGCCAAGCCTCATGGTGCCGCCCTTTTCCTTTACACCCCTTTGCCCTGCCATAAGGTAGATTACCGGATGAGGAGCCTTTTTATCAAACTCTGAACTATTTGCCTTTTTAAGACCTACAACATTCCTTGAGAATTCAATTACAGCACACTGCATGCCAAGGCATATCCCTAAAAAGGGTATCCTGTTTTCCCTTGCATATCTGATTGATTCAATCTTCCCCTCTATGCCCCTTTTGCCAAACCCGCCTGGTATTAATACACCGTCCATCCCGTGTAAAAAAAATTCTGGTCCCTTCTCCTCAACATCCTCTGCATCAATCCAACTGATAGCAACTCTTGAATCACTTGCAATACCGCCGTGATGTAATGCCTCTGACAGGCTTTTGTATGAGTCCTTTAAATCAATATATTTTCCTATAACAGCAATATTCACCCTATGGCTGGGATTTTTTATTTTTCTAACAATCTCCTCCCATTTTTTCAAATCAGGCTTCTTTGTTTTTAGATTCAACTGCCTGACTATTATGCTATCCAGTCCTTCCTGATGCAGGGTTAATGGAACTTCATAAATCGTTTCAACATCCCTTGCTGTTATGACTGCCTCTTTTCGGACATTACAGAAGAGCGCTATCTTTGCCTTCATTCCATCTGGGATAGGCCTGTCAGCCCTGCACAGCAATATATCAGGCTGGATACCGATCTCTCTTAGCTTATTCACACTGTGCTGTGTAGGCTTTGTCTTTAGTTCATCAGCAGCATTAACATATGGCACAAGGGTCAGGTGTATGTATAAGACATCTCTATTAGGCACATCAAATCTAAACTGTCTTATGGCCTCAAGGAAAGGCAGGCTCTCTATATCGCCGATTGTCCCGCCGATTTCAACAATTACAACATCCTTTTTATTTGCAGCATCCCTTATGCACCTTTTTATCTCATCAGTAATATGCGGCACTACCTGAACTGTTCCGCCGAGATAATCACCCCTTCTCTCCTTAGAGATTACATTATGATAAATCTTGCCTGTTGTATAATTATTTTTTCTTAACATTGTAACATTTGTGTATCTCTCATAGTGCCCGATATCAAGGTCTGTCTCAGCGCCGTCATCTGTAACATAAACCTCGCCGTGCTGGTACGTCAAGAAGGCTGCCTATTGATGCAGATGCAAGCCCCTTTCCGAGCGATGAAACAACACCGCCTGTAACAAAGATAAACTTTGACATTATTTTTTTCTCCCCTTACAAATAATTTTTTCTACCTGCCTCAGATCCTCTATCGTATCAACACCGATTGTATCATAGTCAGTTTCATAGACCTTTATCTTATAACCATTTTCCAATGCCCTTAATTGCTCCAATTTTTCCTTCTTCTCCAATGGCGTCTGCTTCATCTTTGAAAATTTAAGGAGAAAAGGTTTTTTGTAAAGATAAAGACCTATATGTTTATAATAGGTCTTTTTATATGAAAATCCCCCTGCATCCCCCTTTTTCAAAGGGGGACTTAAAGACTTCCCCCCTTTACTAAAGGGGGGTGAGGGGGGATTAATTTCATCACGAAGAAACGGAATCGGAAGCCGTGAAAAATATATGGCATTATTATCCTTGTCTGTAATGACCTTTACAATGTTTGGATTATGAGCTTCTTCAATTGAGGCAATCTCTTTTTTCATTGTCCCCATGACTGCGGATTTATCCTTCTTGAACTGGCTTACTGCACTGTCTATCATCCTGCTTGAGATTAATGGCTCATCGCCCTGAATATTCACTATTATATCTGCATTTATTTTTCCTGCTGCCTCTGCAATCCTGTCAGTGCCTGAGCTGTGCATCTTTGTAAGAACAGCCTTGCCGCCAAAATTTATTACTGTATTATATATCCTTCTGTCATCAGTAGCAACTATCAAATTATCCAATAACCTTGCTTTTTTAGCCCGCTCATAAACATGCTGTATCATCGGCTTGCCGCATATATCTGCAAGGGCCTTGCCCTTAAACCTGCTTGATTTATATCTTGCCGGGATAATGCCAACTACTTTCATGCAGAATCGCCTTTTAAAACCCTTTCAAGTTCCTTCTTAGTTACAGCAGCAGTTCCGACAATGCCAACAACAATGCCGGCAGCATAATTTGCAATAACAGCCGCCTCTTTTATAGAGGCGCCTGCTGCCATTGACAAAGAAAGCGCTGCAACAACCGTATCGCCTGCGCCTGTAACATCATACACCTCTTTTGCAACTGTTGGTATATGTGTTATATGGCCGCTATTTT
>JACRON010000240.1 GCA_016214425.1 Nitrospirota bacterium | reverse complement strand
AGCAATCCTAGGCCTTGCAACCAACACACTGGGTCTGGTATACCGCGCCTACGAAGCAGGCCATGCGCCATTTGCAAACCTCTATGAATCTATGCTCCTGTTCACATGGGCAACTGTTATTGGCTATCTAATGATGGAGTGGAGATATAAACTCAGGATTATCGGCACATTTGTAATGAGCATTGTATTCTTCTCAATTCTCACAATAGTCTGGCTCCTGCCGTATCGGTACCAGAATATTGACCCGTTGAATCCAGCCCTCCAGAGCCTATGGCTTGAGATACATGTTATGACTACCTTTATCGGCTATGCTGCATTCGCCATATCATTTGGCATTAGCATCATGTATCTTATAAAAAACTGGGTTGAAAAGAAGGGCGGAGGCAGCGGCTTAAAAAATTTCTTTGTAAGGTTTCCTGATTTAAATATCTTAGATGACCTGAATTACAAATCCATCGCATGGGGTTTCCCATTTCTTACAATCGGCATTATTACAGGCGCTGTTTGGGCAAACTATGCATGGGGCACATACTGGAGCTGGGATCCAAAGGAGACATGGTCTGCCATTGTGTGGCTGATATACGCAGGCTATCTGCATGCGCGTGTAACTTACGGCTGGAGAGGTGTGAGGACAGCCATATTTGCAATAATAGGTTTTCTGTCAGTGATATTCTTATACTGGGGTGTGAGTTTTATATTGCCAGGGCTGCATGCTTATGCGTAGAGTAATTTATAAAAAGGTTGACTGGTTTATTAGCCAGTAGGGGCGTATAATTATACGCCCCTACTGAAAAAAGAGCAAAGCTGGAAAATAGGAGGCTTGGATGGAAGATATTAAAGCAGAGAATAACGCTGCGAAGAAATACGGAATCATCATTGCAGTGGTATTGATTATCATTGCTGGTATTGTTTATTATGAATGGAAAAATTTTGAGAGTTATAAGCCTGTTGTAATAGGAAGCCCAGCGCCTGATTTTGAGCTGAAGGACTTAACCAAGAAACCTGTTAAGCTCTCTGATTACAAAGGCAAGGTAATCTTTCTGAATTTCTGGGCAACATGGTGCAAGCCGTGCAAGGAGGAGATGCCTTCAATGGAGCTTTTATACAAGGCTATGAAGGGAAAGGACTTTGAAATGATTGCTGTAAGCATTGACAGGGATATAGCAAAGGTGGAGCCATTTGTAAAGGAATTGAAGCTTACCTTCCCTATCCTGCTTGACTTTATGGGAAAGGCGGACAGGAGATATAAGCTTACAGGCGTGCCAGAGACATATATAATTGACCAGAACGGCGTTATTGTAGAAAAGATACTCGGGCCAAGGGACTGGACAAGAACTGAGAACCTTCAGGCGCTCTTATCGCTTCTGAAAAAGGGTGAGGGGAAATGAAAAAGGTATTTATATTAATTAGTATTGTTGCTGCCTCGTTCTTGCTGGGCTCCTTTTTAGGTGTGACAGTTGATGCAGAGCGCAATTCTCAAAAGGATGTCCGGCTTGTTGCAGCGAATATACCAGAGGTGAGCCGCCCTGCACCTGATTTTGCATTGAAGGACACATCTGGCAAGAAAATATCCCTCAGCAGTTATAAGGGCAGGGTTATTATGATTAATTTCTGGGCAACTTGGTGCCCTCCATGCAGGCAGGAGATGCCGTCAATGGAGGCGCTCTTTAAGGAGTATAATAAAAGAGGATTTGAGGTACTGGCAATATCCAGTGATTCACAGGGAGAAAAGATTGTAAAGCCCTTTATGGAGTTTTATGAATTGACCTTCAGTGCGCTTATGGATGCAGATGGTGAGGTGCATTCTTTATACGGAGTTACATCAATACCAACAACATATATAGTTGACAAAAATGGTAACATCGTCCAGAAGATTATGGGCCCAAGGGACTGGAAGGACAAGAATACAAAAGGCATGATTGAAAAATTACTGCAATAGGAGGCAGATATTTATGTTAGAATCAGGACAATCTATATCACTATTTTTAGCATTTTCAGCAGGATTATTCTCTTTCCTCTCGCCCTGCGTACTGCCGCTTGTGCCATCTTATGTTTCCTACATAACTGGACTCTCTTTTGAGGAGCTGACAAATAAAAATACAAACGGCCCTGAAAGAGGTGAAATCTTAACTGTCACTATTCTCAATTCCCTTTTCTTTATACTCGGCTTCTCAGTTGTCTTTATCTCTCTCGGTGCATCTGCAAGCTATATCGGAAAGCTGATGGTCAGCTATCAGGATATAATCAGGAAGGTCGGCGGAGTAATAATATTTATCTTTGGCCTCTTTATTATGGGAATATTAAAGCTCCCCTTCCTTCAGATGGAAAAGAAGCTCCATATAAAAGCAAAGCCAGCAGGCTATGTCGGCTCATTCCTTGTGGGCATAGGCTTTGCAGCAGGCTGGACGCCATGTGTAGGCCCCATACTCGGCTCAATACTATTGTATGCCAGCACATCAGGCTCTGTTGCTACTGGAATAAAGCTTCTTACAATATATTCAATAGGGCTTGCTCTGCCGCTCTTTATCTCAGCAATTGCAATAAATTCCTTTTTGTCCTATTTTAAGAAATTTCATAAATATATCAGGATAATTACCATTGCAAGCGGCATGCTTTTGGTATTTCTCGGAATACTGGTTTATACAAATTCTCTCTCCCTCATTACCTTCTATCTGTATAAATTTGGCATTGGATGGGATGTCTATGAGTAAAAATATGGCAAAGAACAATGAATCTGTAGGGGCGAGCGGCCGTT
>JACRON010000231.1 GCA_016214425.1 Nitrospirota bacterium | reverse complement strand
AAACTATGCGTCTTTCAAAAAAAACAACAGCATTATCAGGAAGGATTGTTACATTTCTGATTGGCGTAACAAATCTGAATCTGGAAACAGATTCAGTAACAGCAGAAATAAAGACCTTAAAAAGCTCGCCAAATTATCCTGATGTCATCCCAAAACAGAGGATAATAAAAGAGGAAAAAAGGGCTATTGCTGATAAGGAGGCCTCTTTTTTAGTAAAGGCTTACCTTCCTGATGTAATTATTGCAGAGGCATCTGTAGAGATTGAAAATCTCTTAACTGATTCCATACTGGACTTTAAGGCAGATATGATTGCTGCGTGCAGAAGGATACTTGAGGAATACCAGTGCAATAAAGAATTTGACGAGGACTACACTGTCTACTGCATTTCAGATTACAGCGGAGACCCGGAGGTATTCCTTTCGCTTCATGGCGAGAAGGTTGCGGCATTATTAAAAAACGAACGGATATCCATTGATGAGGACGAGGTAAAGGCAACACTTGATGGCGGGCTTAAATATGCAAAGGATGATTTGACGCTTGTTGACTGGGACGGCGCATTTGTGTTTGAACCGCAGGGTGATTTTGAAAGCAATATAGAATTATTTGAGATTTCAAACCTGCAGTTGTTAAAATTGAGAATTCTTGATTACCAGCTTGATGCAAGGCTGGAAAAAAGTGTAGAGCTGTTAAGAAAGGAACAAAGATTATTGTTCAGGTCAAGGGATGTTAGAAATACAATAAAGGAGATTGTGCAGACACGGACTCAGACAATCCTTGAATCAGAGGCAATTGAGCATAACATAAAGCTGATTGGAGACTGGTATTCTGCAAGGCTTTACAACCTTCTTTCAAAGAAATTCCATCTTGATGACTGGAGAAGAAATATAAATGAAAAGATAGATTCGCTTGAGGATATTTATACCATAGCATCAGAGAATTTTACCATCTCCCTTGGCACTACCCTTGAGTTTATCATCATTGCTGGATGGTTTGCCCTGCTTATCGGGTACCTTGCCCTGTTCTATCTTGAGATAACAGTAAAATGAATTTTAATAATCAGATTAAAAACAGAAGGATAATTCTTGCCTCTGAATCTCCGAGGAGGGCAGAGTTATTAAAACAGATTGGATTAAACTTTGAAATAAAACCTTCTGCAGTTGATGAAGGCAAAGAGCCGAAAGAATCCCTTGAGAGTTATGTTAAAAGGGTTGCTTTATCAAAGGCAGAAAAGGCTGCAGATGCATGTAGGGGCGAACGGCCGTTCGCCCCTACCGTAATCATTGCTGCTGATACTATTGTGATACTTAACAAAAAACGGCTCGGCAAACCAGAATCTTCTGAAAGCGCTACTGCAATGCTAAAAAAATTATCAGGCAGATGCCATACTGTAATGACAGGTGTTGCAGTTGTTGATACAGTAAAAAATAAGAAGGTAACAAAAGTGGCATCAACAAAGGTATGGTTTAAGAAATTAACTGATGAAGAGATAAAGGAATATGTTAAAAGCAGTGAGCCGCTTGACAAGGCTGGCGGCTACGGCATACAGGGAAAGGCGGCTGTATTTGTAAAAAAGATTGAAGGGGATTATTTTAATATTGTAGGGCTGCCGCTGAACACGCTTTATGAGATGCTGGCGGCCTTGTAAGAATGTCATTCCTGCGAAGGCAGGAATCCAGACGTTATGTCTGCCGACAGGCAGGCAAGAACTGGATTCCCGCTAAAAGCATGCGGGAATGACACTTATGGCTATTTTAGAGTTTTTCAATAGCCTGCTAAATTAATATCTTTTTCCCCTGCCCAATTGCCATTGCCCCTTTGATTTTATTATTAATAAATCTCTTTGCCTCTCCAACCGCTTCCTCCACAGACAGCCCCTTTGCAAGATATGCTGTTATTGCCGCTGAAAATACACAGCCTGCGCCGTGAAGTTTTACGCCCTCTGCCCTCTTGCCTTTAAAGACTATGAGCTTTTTACCATCAAAAAGAAAATCAATCGCCTCTCCCTTTAAATGCCCGCCTTTAATTAAAACATATTTTGGAGCCATTTCATAAAGCATCTTTGCTGCAAGCCTGATATCCCCTTCATCTTTAATCTTAATTCCTGTTAGCATCTCTGCCTCATTAATATTAGGCATAATAATCATTGCCAATGGAAAGAGCCTTTTCTTTAATATAGAAATAGCTTCATCCTTTAAAAGTTTTACCCCTGTGCCTGACTTTATAATCGGGTCAAGGACAAATTTTTTTATCTTATATTTTTTAACTATCCCCCCTACCGCAAGGATATTTTCTTTTGTTAAGAGCATCCCTGTTTTTACAGCATCAATCTTTATATCATCAAGAAGTGTCTTCAGTTGTTTTCTAACAGAGCCTGCAGGCAGAGGAATTATCTCTTTTACACCCTTTGTATTCTGAATAGTAATTGCAGTTGGCACTGCCATTCCATACACACCAAGACTAACAAAGGTTCTTAAGTCTGCCTGAAGACCTGCGCCTGCGCAGGGGTCAGAGCCTGCAATGGTAAGGGCTTTTCTTATCTTCATAATATAGAATTATAGTGTTATCACCATTATTTATCAATGTAAATTTAACAACAAAAATGCTTGACACTTTTAATGGCAGGTGATAGATTTATCACCTCTGTTGGGCATAATATAGCAGTTGCATGAAAATAAACAATTGGAGGCAAAGATGAAGGCAAAGGACATAATGATATCCCTTGAGGAGTATCTAAGGCCTGATAATACCCTGAAAGAGGCGGTCAATATCTTTAAAACAGCAAAGAGGGATGATGCAAGGGTTGGTGTAAGGGGGCTGCCTGTTATTGATGAAAAGGGGAAGATGGTAGGCTTTTTAACAATCAGAGATATACTCAAGGCGGTCTTTCCTTCATATATGTCGCTCATGGACCTTGGTGATTTTACATGGGACGGCATGGTAGAGGATATGGCAAAGAAGATAGGAAGCAAAAAGGTCTCTGAGCTGATGACAAAAAAGGTGATAAGCGTAAATGAGGAGGCGCCTTTGATGGAGTGTGTTGACCACTTGTTAAGAAATAATATCAGGAGGCTTCCTGTTATAGCAAAGGATAGCAGGGTAGTGGGAATGCTATATGAAATGGATATCTTCGTTGCAATTACAAAGGCAATGCTTGAATAAAATAATCCCACCTTTTTTAAAAGAGGGATTTGAAAATAGTGGAGGTCAAAAATGAGTTCTGAAACAGCAGCAGCTTCTCAGGCAGTTGTAATGGGTCCGTCATTCTGGATTGCAACTACAATCTTTATATTGGCATACGCTCTGATAATATCGGAAAAGATACATAAAACAATTATTGGAATATTTGGCGCAGCGGTTATGATTGTCCTTGGCATTGTTAGTCAGGAAGATGCCTTTAATTCACTGGATTTGGGGATTGACTGGAATGTTATTTTCCTGCTTGTAAGCATGATGATAATCATCAATATAATGAAGCCGACAGGCGTATTTGAGTATATAGCCATAAAAAGCGCAAAAATTGCCAAAGGCAAGCCTTTTATGATTATGGCGATATTTTCTATTGTAACAGCAATTGTATCAGCTTTTCTTGATAATGTAACTACAGTCCTTTTGATTGCGCCTGTCACCCTGCTCATCTGCCAGGCTCTTGAACTTGATGTTGTGCCTTTTCTTATTACAGAGGCCATTGCATCAAACATAGGCGGCACAGCAACACTTATCGGCGACCCCCCGAATATAATGATTGCATCAAAGGCGCAGCTTGACTTTATGTCATTTATATACCATCTTTCACCAGTAATAATAATAGTGCTCATTGCATATATAATAACCATCAAGTTCATCTTTGGTAAAAAGCTGTGGGTAAGGGATGAGTTAAAGCAGAGGATAATGGCAATGAATGAGAATGAGGCAATAAAAGACCCTGTGCTGTTAAAGAAATCCCTTGTTGTCCTCTCTGTTACAATAACAGGTTTTATATTGCACGGCTTCCTGCACATGGAGCCTGCCACTATTGCATTATTTGGCGCAGGATTACTGCTTCTTGTCTCAGGAAACAAGGAGCCGCACCACATACTTGCTGAGGCAGAGTGGACAACACTCTTCTTTTTTATGGGTCTGTTTATTATCATCGGCGGTGTTGTAAAGGTAGGGCTTATAAAATGGATGTCTGTTCAGGTGCTTAATATAACACAAGGCAATATGTTTGCAACAAGCATGGTTGTAATGTGGTTCTCTGCATTCGCATCAGCATTCATAGACAATATTCCCTATGTTGCCACAATGAATCCATTGATAATTGACATGGCAAAACAGCTCTGGCCTAATCTTTCAGGCACAGAACTCCTGCATCATCCGGACCTGATGCCTGTCTGGTGGTCCCTTGCGCTTGGCGCATGCCTCGGCGGAAACGGAACTGCAATAGGCGCATCTGCAAATGTTATTGTAGTTGGCATGGCTGAAAAGATGGGCAAGCCGATATCCTTCAAAAAGTTTATGCTCTACGGAATGCCGTTGATGATAGAATCTGTCATCATCTGCACTGTATATGTCTGGCTAAGATACTATGTCCTGAAGATATAATGATAGAAAATCCTTGACATACAATTTCCGATAATATAATATTTAGCGGTTCAAGACTGGTGTGGGGGGATATTTTTTCTTATGGAGCATCCGCCGTTATTAATTCATATTCCAGGGATACCCGAGTATTTAGCCTATACATGGCTGATAATGGGTATGCTTATTGCAATGGCCTTTGTTGTAAGCAGAGGTCTAAAGCCTATGCCGGCAGGCATTCAAAATTTTTTTGAGATAGTTGTTGACGGCATTTTGAAATTTATGGAAGACATCATAGGCCACAACAGCAGACAATATCTGCCATTAATCGGAACCCTCGCATTTTTCATATTAACATCCAATCTGATGGGCCTTATACCGGGATTTATGTCTCCTACAAGCGATATAAATACAACGGCCTCCTGTGCCGTCATAGTTTTTGTTGCAACCCATTATTATGGTGTTAAAAGCCATGGTATAAGTTACTTAAAACATTTTCTCGGTCCAGTGTTGTGGCTTGCGCCATTAATGGTCATCCTTGAAATAATAGGCCATCTTGCAAGGGTGCTTTCCTTGTCAATTCGTCTTTTTGGAAACATCTATGGCGAAGACCTTATCCTGCTTGTGCTTGTATTTTTAGTGCCTTTGTTAATTCCTTTGCCAATGATGGTTCTTGCAGTAGCTACAAGTGTAGTCCAGACCTTTGTTTTTGTCCTTCTCTCAATGATGTATATAAAATTGGCTACAGAAGAGGCAGAGGAGGGCCATTAATCTGACAATTAAAAAAATATTTTTAGGAAAGGAGGTATTGCTGTGAAAAAGATTGCCATCTGTCTTACTCTTATAATATTGATAATCAGTATTACTGCACCATTTGCCATAGCAGCAGCAGAAGAAGCAGCTAAGTCCGATGCAAAGCTTGACTATTTCAAGATAGTCGGCGCTGCCAGCGCTATTGGCATTGCCATTGCAGCCTTTGGCGGCGCGCTTGGTCAGGGAAAGAGTGTCTCCAGTGCAGTTGAGGGTATTGCAAGAAATCCTGGGGCATCAGGAAAAATTACTGTCACAATGCTAATCGGTCTTGCTTTAATAGAATCTCTGGTAATTTACTCTTTGGTTGTTGTCCTGATACTGCTCTTTGGAGATCCATTTAAGATATTAAGATAATTATAGGGCGAGGGGCTGAACAGCCCCTCGCCTTTCTATTTCTGCATTCCTATCAGCAAGATTGCCTGACAGCAAAAAAAGGGGGTGCTGTCTTGCTCTCCTGCTATTTCTGCTATCAATAACGAGGTTATAATGTCTAAGGAGCGGATTTTAGTTGTCAGCAGCGATGGCGGCACCTATCAAAAGATAAACAAGAGTCTGAAAAAAAGATTCAGCGAGATTGCGCATGCCAAAACACCTCTTGAGACAATGGCACAAATTGAAAAGACTGCCTTTGAAGTAATATTTATTGACCTTGATGATAAAAAGATAAAAAACTCAAGGATTATTGAAAAGATTGGCGCAAAAAGCGACAATACCGTTGTCATACTTATAATTCCCAAGAAAAAGATCGCTTTATTGCCAAAGATAATGAAGGGAAATCCTTATAATTATCTAATCAAACCCCTGCAGTCCTCTGAGATAAATATTGTATTAGACAGCGCCAAAAGGGCGCATTCACTGAATAAGGAATTTAAGGCATTAAAATCTAATATCAAAGAATTGGAGGATGCTGTTAAAGGTTCAGGGCAGAGGAGCAAAGGAGAGTCAATAGAAAGAGGACCTGTATCCCTTGAGGCATTTATAGAGGAGCGGTTAAATAGATTTATCAAGAAGCTGAATGGGGCAAAGGGCGCAAATTTCTATAGTATGATAATAAGCGAGATAGAAAAACCATTGATATCCCTTGCGCTCAAGGAGACAAAGGGCAATCAGATAAAGGCAGCAAACCTCCTCGGCATCAACAGAAATACCCTGAGAAAGAAGATTACTGAGCTTAAATTATCAATTCCTGCTGAATAATTTCATTATTTTTCTTGACTTTCCCCATTATTTTGTTATCTTTATAAGTAATATTGTAGGAAAGGGAGGAATAATATACCCCTCTTTGACAAAGAGGGGCAAGGGGAGATTTTCTAATCCATGTCAATTCAATTATGAGATCCTTAATAAGGCTTGAAAAAAATGAGGAGGGAAGCAATGATAAGAGTTTATAGTCAGAGATGGATTACAGCTATGCTGATGACTGTAGGTTTTATCATCATAATCATCTCAGGGAATTCAATTGCACAGGAGGCTGCTAAAAAAGAAGAGCCGCAGCAGGTTCAACAAAAAGGTGAGCTCCAGATCCCTGAAGAGAGAAAATATTTAGTAAAAGAGGGAGACACGCTCTGGGACATCTCCTCAAATATTATGAAAGACCCCTTCCTGTGGCCGAGACTCTGGAAGGATAATAAATACATCATAAACCCTGACCTGATATATCCAGGAAATATAATCATACTGCCAGGCGAGGAAGTCGTTATAACGGAAATTGCACCTGCACCGCCAAAAGAGGCACCAAAAGAGGCAGCGCCGGTTGAAAAGGCAGAAGAGGCCCCGCCGGTTGTTGAAGAGGCAGCGCTGCCGCCTGTTGAAGAAGATGTTGTCGCTCCAGCAGTAACACCGCGGGTAGAGAGAAAAGAGGCACGGCCATTTGTCTTAGAAGGAGTCGGCATATTAACAGATGAAGTATTGCTATTCTCAGGCGGCTTTGTTGTACAAAAATTAGAGGACAAAGGCGTTGTTGTAGGCTCATGGGATAAAAGGGTGATATTAAGCGATAATGATACTATCTACATAAACAGAAAAAACAACCCTGCTATAGCAAACGGCGACAAATATACAATATATAAAGTTATTAGACAGGTTAAACATCCGATAACAGAAAAAAAGATGGGCTATCTTGTAAAGATATTGGGTGTAGTCCAGATAACGGATGTTAAGAAGGATGTGGCAACAGGCACTATTATAAGATCCTTTGACGCTATAGAATACGGCGATAAACTTATGCCCTACAGAAAAGTAGCAATTACTGAT
>JACRON010000168.1 GCA_016214425.1 Nitrospirota bacterium | reverse complement strand
CCATGGTGTTGAGGAGGTAATAATTGCCACAAACCCTACAATTGAAGGCGAGGCTACTGCAATATATCTTTCAAGACTTATCAAGTCTGCCGGCATAAAGGCAACAAGGATTGCCTATGGTGTTCCTGTTGGCAGCGACTTAGAGTATGCAGATGAGGTTACATTGGTTAAGGCGCTGGAAGGAAGGCGGGACATGTAATAATGAAAAATGAAAATATCAAAGTGAAAAGTGCAAAATAAAGATTGGAAGCATGTCATTCCTGCGTGTTTTTAGCAGGAATCCATGGTTTCCCGTGAAAACGGGAATCTAATTCACCTTCTGGATTCCCGCTCAGAGACTCTGCGGGAATGACATTGTTTGGTATTTTTCATTTTTGAATTTTCATTTTGCATTTAGCGATAGCGTAAGAGGAGGAATAAAACAATGTATGAGGCAACTGAGATACGATGGCATGGAAGAGGCGGCCAGGGGACTGTAACAGCAGCAAAGCTCTTTGCCCAGTCTGCAATGGTCGGCGGAAAATATGTTCAGGCATTTCCAGAATTCGGGCCTGAAAGGACAGGCGCGCCTGTAAAGGCATATAACCGAATCAGCAGCAAAAGGCTCACAATACACTGCGGTGTTACAAATCCCAGTATAGTTGTGGTGGTTGACCCGACATTGGTTGGGACAACAGACTTTACAGAAGGGACAGATGAAAAGGCGGTATTTTTAGTCAATACAAAGGATGACCCGGCAGCAGTCCGCAAGAAGATAAAATTAAAAGGCGGCAGGATTTACACCATTGATGCTACAAGGATAAGCCTTGAGACAATTGGCAAACCTATTCCAAATACAGCAATGCTCGGCGCCTTGGCAAAGGTATCAGGCATAGTTGATATTAAAAGGGTTCTTGATGATGTTAAGGAGGACTTTGAAAAGAAATTCCCTGAAAAAATAACACAGAAGAACCTTGAGGCTGTGAAGAGGGCTTATGAGGAGGTAAAGGGAGAATGAAGAAAAAGGGATGGAAGGAATTGCCTATCGGCGGGGTTATCCTTGAGGCAGCGAATACAAAGAAATATTCTACAGGCGACTGGAGAACCTTCAGGCCTGTAATAGACTTAGATAAATGTACAAACTGCATGAGGTGCTGGATATTCTGTCCTGATTCTGCGGTCTGCCTTGTTGATGGAAAGGTGAACCACTTTGATTATGAACACTGTAAGGGATGCGGTATCTGCGCGCAGGAGTGTCCTGACAATGTGAAGGCTATTACGATGATAGAAGAGGCAAAGGCAAAGGAAGGAAAGTGACGGCTTCGTAAAGAAATGAAGCTTTAACAGGAAACATTGCAGTTGCAACTGCAATGAGGCAGATAAATCCTGATGTCTGCGCTGCATATCCGATAACGCCGTCTACACAGGTGATGGAGCAGTTCTCTGAGTATGTTGCAGACGGTCTTGTTGATACAGAGCTGATTGCGACTGAGAGCGAGCACAGCGCAATGAGCGCCTGCATAGGCGCTGCTGCTGCAGGAGGCAGGGTGATGACAGCAACATCTTCTCAGGGCCTTGCATTGATGTGGGAGATGCTCTACATAGCAGCAGGCATGAGGTTTCCTATAACACTTGCATGTGTGAACAGGGCATTGAGCGCCCCGATTAATATCCACGGCGACCACAGCGATTCAATGGGCGCAAGGGATTCAGGCTGGATTCAGATATATGCAGAAAATGCACAGGAGGCATACGACAATCAGATACAGGCAGTGAGGATAGCAGAGCATATGGATGTAAGGCTTCCTGTTATGTCATGTATGGACGGTTTTATCACAAGCCATGCCATAGATTCCCTTGAGCTTCTGGATGATAAGACTGTAAGGGATTTTGTAGGCGAGTATAAGGCAATCAATCCACTCCTTGATGTTGAGCATCCTGTAACCTACGGCGCCTTAGACCTTCAGGATTATTTTATGGAGCACAAAAGGGCGCAGGCAGAGGCAATGAAGAATTCAAGAAAGATAGTCATTGATATTGCAAAAGAGTATAAAAAGATATCAGGCAGGGGCTACGAGTATTTTGAAGAGTATTATATGGATGATGCAGAGATTGCAATTGTTATATTGAGCTCTGCTGCCGGCACAGTAAAGACAGTTGTTGAGGCGATGAGGGCAAAGGGCGAGAAGGTAGGTTTGCTAAGGCCGAGGATATTCAGGCCATTTCCTTATAATGAACTATCAGATGCGCTTTCAAATGTAAAGGCAGTTGCTGTAATGGACAGGGCAGATTCAACCGGCGCAGAGGGCGGGCCTTTATATATGGAGTTTAAGTCCGCACTATATAACAGGAAGAAACAGCCATTAATGATCAACAAGATATTCGGTCTTGGCGGCAGGGATTTGATGCTGCCAGATATAGAGATGGTATATCGTGAGCTTAGGGATATTAAGAATTCAGGAAAGATAAGGGCGCTATCTGAATATATCACTGTGCGTGGAGAGGAGGCAGCATATGGTAAAGCTTAAGGATCTAATCCAAAAAGAGCCAATAATGGAAGGGGGGCACAGGATGTGTCTCGGATGCGGCGCGCCGATTATTGTTAATCTTATATTAAGGGCATCAGATGCGCCTGTTGTCCTTGCAAATGCAACAGGCTGCCTTGAGGTTGCATCTACCATATTCCCTTACACTGCATGGAGGTCGCCCTGGATACACAGCGCCTTTGAGAATGCTGCTGCAACAGCCTCTGGCATTGAGACAATGTACAGGGCATTAAGGAAAAGAGGAAAGATAAATAAAAAGATAAACTTTGTTGCCTTTGGAGGAGACGGCGGAACATATGATATAGGTTTTCAATCCTTATCCGGCGCATTGGAAAGGGGCCATAGGTTTTTGTATGTCTGCTATGATAATGGCGCATATATGAATACAGGCGTGCAGCGCTCAAGCGCCACACCCTTTGGGGCATCAACAACCACAAGCCCTGCAGGTGTTGTAATCCAGGGTAAACTGCAAAAAAGGAAGGATTTAACAAAGATTGTTGTTGCCCACAATATCCCTTATGTTGCTCAGGCATCTCCGCACAACTGGCTTGATTTAGCAAAAAAGGCAGAAAAGGCATTTTCAGTTGACGGCCCGTCATTCTTAAATGTTGTATCTCCATGCCCTCCTGGCTGGAAGTCAGAGGCAAAGGATACAATAGGATTGTCAAAGATTGCTGTTGATACCTGTTTCTGGCCGTTATATGAGGTAGAAAACGGCAAATATACCATAAATTATAAGCCCAAGGAGAAATTGCCAATTGAGGCATGGTTAAAACCACAGGGCAGATTCAGACACCTTTTTAAGCCTGAGAATGCAGAACTTCTTAAGCAAATTCAACAGGATATAGATAAGGAATGGGAGAGCTTACAGAAGCTGTCAGGGCTGTGAGAAGGGTAATCTCCTTGAAATTATTGATATTGTATGCTATATTTGAAGTTAAACACTTAAACCCCGTTAGAAAGGCGGGGGTAAACAGATTAAATTTTTCTTTTTATAAAGGGCAGTGTAAAGACACGGTTCTTTCTAACAGGGTAAAGGAGCAAGGAGAAAATGGCTGGCACAGATTTGGTAATGTATGAAGAGGAGTTTAAGCTGATTGATGTGGAGCTCTCCAAACTCCATGAGCAGGCGAATGCCAAGCTGACCTTCCTGGTGGACAAAAATGGGCAGCTTATAACTGCTGTTGGAGAAACAGAAAACCTTGATACCACATCCTTAGCCTCTCTTACTGCTGGCAATATTGCAGCCACAGGCGGGATGGCAAAACTCATTGGAGAAAAAGAATTTTCTATTCTCTTTCATGAAGGTGAGAGGGATAATATCCACATATCAATAATCAGCCAGAGGGTCATACTTGTTGTAATATTTGACCAGAGGTCATCCTTAGGCCTTGTAAGACTGCGGGTTAAAAAGAGTGCAGAGGCATTGTCAAATATATTTAATCGCATTCTTCTGAAAGTTGAAAAGGAGAAGGGTGTAAAGGGTGAGGCTAAATCGCCATTTGCCGAGATTACAGAAGAGGATATTGATAAGCTATTTAGCTAAAACTGGAAAGATGGAAGGAAGAAACGGTTAATGTCATTTATAAACTACTCCGCACGAGAGATAAACTGTAAGATTGTCTATTACGGCCCTGGATTAGGTGGAAAGACAACTAATCTTCAATACATATATAAAAAAACAGCGCCTGATGCAAAGGGGAAGATGATATCACTGGCAACTGAAACAGAGAGAACGCTATTCTTTGATTTTCTGCCATTAGCGCTGGGAATGATCAGGGGATTTAAGACCCGATTTCATCTTTATACTGTCCCTGGCCAGGTATTCTATGATGCAAGCAGAAAGCTTATATTAAAGGGTGTTGACGGCGTTGTCTTTGTTGCAGATTCGCAGGTAGAGAGGATGGAGGTTGAAGAGATGAACAGGGTTTTAAATCCAAGAAATTTGCCGTGGTTTGAGGGTGTGGCAAAGGACGGAAGGGGTGTCTTTGATACATTAAAGGAGATTGCAAAGCAGGTGTTGATGGAGCTGAAAAAAGCAGGAAAATAATCCTTGACGATGCCCGCCAGATAGATTAAAATATCTCAAAATTTAATATAATGTAAAACAAACATCAATACTCCCCGGTAGCTCAGTCGGTAGAGCAGGTGGCTGTAGTATTGCAGCTTCCACGGGAAACCGTGGTTGCAAAATCGGGTGAATTCAGGGAAGCCTAAAGCCTGAAAGGGTATGGTAATCCTGAGCGAAGTCCGCTGAATGGGAAAGAAGTAAGTGGAAACGTGCAGAGACTATGAGGTGAGGAGCCCAACCAATAAACCTCTATAGCGCCCGACACCCTAACTTTATAGCGAATGGTAAAGAGGGTGATGAGATAGTCCAAGCCTTATGGAAACATAAGGGACACTTGTAACCACCTTGTCGCTGGTTCGAG
>JACRON010000230.1 GCA_016214425.1 Nitrospirota bacterium | reverse complement strand
CTCCAAGTTTTGTAAAATCTGCTGATAAAATAGAAGGTGATATTTTTTTCATAGAAAGAACCTCTCCTCTGTCCCTGCAAATTTTAAGACCTTTCCATAATCAAAGTCCAGATATGAAAGCCTGTTTTTAAACTGCGATATATCCTTCTGCTCCTTTAATATATCCAGATAAATCCCTGCATTCTGCACATCGCCAAGAAATTCAAAGCCAACAAGTTTGTTATCTAAAAATACAAGCCTCTTAAAAAGATTCTTTGGAATATCCTCATCTATAATCTCTTCCTCTATTTGCTGGTCATCAGATTCAAGCAATCCAGCAGATACAAAAGAAAGGCCAAAGAACTGGATTGAATTGGATGAAACATTGCCTTTAATCTGTGTTTCTATCCCTGCCATATTGCATCCTGCTGTCTCTCCTTCTAATACAGCGCTTGGCCATGTAGCGTTGATAGTATATCTTTTGGTAACAGGGTCAAATGCCTCTGCTGCATCACCTGCTGCATAGATGTTATCTATGTTCGTTCGCATGTATGAATCAACAATGACACCTGTATTTGTCGTGATACCGCTGCTGTTCAAAAATCCTATATTTGGCTTTACACCAATTGCCATTACAACAAAATCTGCTTCTATATGGCTTGCGCCATCTATTTTTACATGTTTTCCATCATAAGAGATAAATCTGCTGTTTGTTTTTATTTCTATTCCTTTGTTTATCAGATGCTTTGAAAGAATAAATGCTGCGCGTTTGCTTAATATCCTTGTAAATACCTGCTTGCCAGCCTCAAGCACAATTACATTGCAGCCGAGTCGTCCCTTCAGGCCATAAGCAACCTTCATGCCCATAGGTCCAGCGCCAACTACAACAGCCTTTTTAAGCCTTGCTGCTGCCTCCTTTATCCTCTCAACATCATCAAATGAACGGAGTGAAAATATATTTGGCCCGTTTCCTATCTGTATAGGGCTTGCGCCTGCTGCAATCAGGAGCTTATCATACAATATTTCTTGATTATTATCCAATAGAAGCTTGTTTTTATCAGTCAGAACCTTTGTCACAGTCCTTCCTTTAATTAGGTAAATGTTCTTTTCTTTATAAAAATTTTCATCAGCAAGGATAGTCTCATCAAAGCCCACTTCATTTCTCAGATAATACGGCAAGAGGCATTTGGAATAAAAAGGGTATGCCTCTTTTGTGACAATAGTTATATCGCCATCTTTATCATGCCTTCTTATAATCCTTGCAGCGCTGACACCTGCAATGCTGTTGCCTATGATTAGATATTTCATTTGCTGTCACCTGTCATTTCAATCTCTAATTCCCCTTTTGTAACTATTTAATACAAACGCATTAATTTATGTTGAATAAATCTCCCCTAACCCCTCTTTTCCAAAGAGGGGAATACACCCCTTTATCCCCTCTTAATAGAGGGGAAAGTTTCCCCATTTAAAAAAGGGGGATTTAAAAAAAATAACATTTAATGTGTCTGTGTTAGTTCTTTTTCTGTGCATGTTGCTTCACTTGAGTCTATTGGTCTTCTGTTCTCATTGACCTCAACAAACTCCAGAACCTTCTTTGGACACACCTCAACACACCGTGGGCTTCTTCCCCTGTCTATACATAAGTCGCATTTCTTTGCCTTTTCATTTTTCCCGTCCTGTCTTATGGCTCCATGAGGGCAGGACATGACGCACATCCAGCAGCCAACGCATTTTTCAGGGTCATGGATGGTATAGCCCTCAGCATCTTTATGAAGTGCGCCGGCAATACATGCCTTGATGCAAGCTGCATCTGCACAGTGCCTGCACCTTATCTGCACAAAGCCGTATATATCTGTTTTCTGCACCTCTACATTCGGTCTTATCCTTTCCCTGCTTGCAGAAAGGGGCGTCTTCTCTGGTGAGTGGCCAACAGAGCACGTCCTCTCACAGGTCTTGCAGCCTGTGCATTTATATTTATGGGCTAATATCATTTTCATAATTGTTTTTTCAACCTTACCGCAAAAAATCCGTCCATCCTGTAATTTACCGGGCTCGTATGCAGAAATCCTTTCTCATCAACAAGCATCTTGCCTGTTTCAGGAAGATACTGTTTAATGTCATCAACCTTAAATTCTGGATGCTCATTCTCCTCATTTTCAGTTGAGCATGTGCTGTAAACAAGGGCGCCGCCATCTTTAAGATATCCTGATAGATTTTCTATAAGCCTCTTTTGAACTTTCTGGGAGTCAATTATCAGCTCTTCTTTCTTTTGCCACTTTCCTTCTGGATGCTTCCTTATAACTCCGAGCCCTGAACAGGGGGCATCTATAAGTATCTTGTCAAATTTCTCCTTTGTTATGTCGCTGATATCTTTTGCAGCATCCTTTAAATAAGGCTTTACTATGTCTATGCCAAGCCTTTCGCAATTCTCATTCAAAAGGCCAATGCCCTTCTTGTTCACATCAAGGGCAATAATCTCACCTCTGTTCTCCATGAGTTCAGCAATGTCCGTTGACTTTCCACCAGGGGCTGCACAGGCATCTAAAATCTTCTCGCCTGGTTTCGGATCAAGTATCTGGCTTATCATTTGAGCTGCCTCATCCTGAACATAAAAAAGACCCTCTTTAAAAGCAAGGTTCTCAGAGATATTTGAAACGCCTTTTAATATCAGGCCATTTGATGATACTGAACAATCCTCTATACTGTCAATATCCTTTTTAAGCCGTTTCTTTAATTCCTCTCTTTTGATCTTTAATCTGTTTGCCCTTATTGTAAAAGGAGGCGCATCATTATTTAACCTGCAAAGCTCTATTGTTTTATCAAGGCCATATTTCTCTATCCATCTTTTAACAAGCCATGCAGGGTGAGAGTATCTGACAGAGATAAACTCTATAGGATGCTCCTCTGGCACAGGATATGGAATTTTATTCCTCTCCCTGTCAATATTCCTTAATACTGCATTGACAAAGCCTGAAGACCTTTGCTCTTTCTCCTTAGCAAGCTTCACAGACTCATTTACTGCTGCTGATACAGGCACCTTGTCAAGAAACAAAAGCTGATAAGCGCCAAGCCTTAGGATATTTCGTATTAATGCGCTGCTCTTTTTTATTTGTCTTTTTGAAGCCTTCTCAATAATCCAGTCTAAGAGATTCCTCTGCCTTAATACGCCATATACAAGCTCTGTAATAAATGCCCTGTCAATAACAGAAAAGGAGGCCGAATCAAAGGCCTCCTTTATAAATTCATCAGCAAACCCTTCTTTTGTATCAAGCCTGATTAATATATTCAGGCTTGCCCTTCTTGCACCACGTTCTATTTTATGCCTCCGTTATCTCATTCCTGTTATCATTGCCTCTAATCTTTTAACTCTTTCCTCAACTGGCGGATGTGTTGAAAAGAGCGTTAAAATACCGCCGCCGCTTAATGGGCTCACAATAAACATGTGCGATGTTGCAGGATTTG
>JACRON010000249.1 GCA_016214425.1 Nitrospirota bacterium | reverse complement strand
GCCAAATGTCGCCTTAACAGAGCAGATGCTTTCAGTATATCCAACCATATTTAAAGAAAATGGGAGCGTTACACCAGGCAACTCCTGCCCCATAAGCGATGGCGCTGCTGCTGTATTAATAATGTCCAAAGAAAAGGCAAAAGAGCTCGGCTATGAACCGCTCGGTTACATCAGGGCTTATGCCTTTGCTGGTGTTGAGCCTCACAGGATGGGCATTGGGCCTGCCCATGCAACGCCATTGGTATTGAAAAAAGCAGGTGTTGAATTAAAGGATATCCAATTGATTGAGATAAATGAGGCATTTGCAGCGCAGTATATTGCAGTAGAAAAGAAGCTCGGTTTAAACAGGGATATTGTAAATGTTAATGGAGGCGCCATTGCATTGGGCCACCCTGTTGGCATGACTGGCACAAGGCTGACTATGACATTGCTAAGGGAGATGGAGAGAAGAAACTTAACACTCGGCCTTGCCAGCATGTGCATTGGCGGCGGCCTCGGCGGCGCAGTTGTGGTAGAACGAAAATAATCACATATCCAGTGGCATATCTACCAGATTTAGCCAGAGGGGTCAGATGCAAGGCGGAGCAAGGACTCGCACCGCAGCATACATGTTAGTATGTGAGGATGCGAGGCCGAAGCGACAACGCAGCAGATGACCCCTATCGCTAAATCTGAATAAGGAGGAGATGAATGTATATTTACAAGGCAGCAGTTCTTGGCGCAGGCATAATGGGTGCAGAGATAGCGCAGGTAATAACATACTCAGGCCTGCCAGTGATATTAAAGGATGTAAATGATGAAGCAGTGCAAAAGGGCATTGCTAAAGTAAGAAAAATCTATCAGGAGCGCGTTGACAAAGGCAAGATGACATCAACAGAGATGGAGCAGAAGCTTGCTTTAATAAGCGGCGCTACAGCATTTAATGACTTTGGGGATGTGGATATTGTAATAGAGGCGGTGCCAGAGGATATGAAGATTAAACAGAAGGTCTTTCAGGAGCTTGAAAAGGCATGCCCTGAATCAACCATCTTTGCTTCTAATACCTCTGCCCTTTCCATTACAGAGATGGCGTCTGCAACAAAGAAGCCTGATAAGGTTATTGGCATGCACTTTTTTAATCCAGCGCACAAAATGAAATTGGTAGAGGTAATCCCCGGACTTACTACATCACAGGAGACAGTGGAGGATGTGGTTGCCTTTACAGAGAGCCTTCGCAAGATAGCAGTACGAGTTCAGGAGTGCGCAGGTTTTCTTGTAAACAGGTTATTGATGCCGTATCTGAATGAAGCAGTCTTGGCTGTTCAGGAAGGAGCAGCTACGCCAAAGGAGATAGATGATGCCTTATTAGCCTTTGGTATGCCGATGGGACCATTTGCGCTTGCTGATATGCTCGGTCTGGATACAGCAGAACGTGTTGCGCAGATTTTATACAATGCCTATGGCCCAAGGATGGCGCCTGCGCAGCTTTTAACAGAGGTGGTTAAGGCAAAAAGATTCGGCACAAAGACAGGCGCAGGGTTTTATAATTATGAAAAAGAATCTGACGATACATTGAACAAACTGATAGAAAAGGTGCAGAAGCAGACAGGCATAAAGGGAACCACTTTTTCAGTTGACAGATTAATCAGCCTGCTGATTAATGAGGCAGTAATCTGTTTGCAGGAAAATGTGTCTTCTGCCGGCGATATTGATATAGCCATGATGGCTGGCACAGGCTTTCCTCAGGATAAAGGGGGGCCTCTGCACTATGCAGACCAGATTGGCTTGGATACTGTGCTGTCCACATTGGAAACTTCTGGCCAGCGCCAATGCTAAAGAGGATGGTTGCCGGCGGCCTTCTCGGCGTAAAAACAAAGAGGGGATTCTTTAACTATTAAGGAGAAAATTCATGCTCTGTCCAAAATGTAATTTCACAACCTTTGACTATGCAGATTCATGCAAAAAATGCGGATATGACTTAAAAGCCCACAGGGAGTCAAAAGGGTTACAGGCGTCCAAAGTTATAACAGTAGTTGCTCCAGAGATTGGAAAAAAGAAAGAAGAAACAAAGGAGGAGCTGTTAGGTGAAGAATTAACCATAACGCCTGCAACTGAGGAACTTTCCATATCCCAAACAGAAACAGAAATCCCCCCTGTTAATGACTTTGTTCCAACTACACATACACCAACCTCAGTGGAACCCATGGAAAAACCTGTTTATGAATCGCTTTCTCCCCCTCCCTATCCTGACGCAGAAAAACTTCCAAAAGGAGGCTTCTGGATAAGACTTGTAGCAATTATTATTGATGGCATCATTCTAAATTTTATATTTAGAATATTTCTCATTTTTGTTAATCTCGGTGTTGGACTTGGAACAATTATAAGGGGCGGAGTTTTAGATGAGGCACAGATACTGTCACTTATAATTGCTTTATTTGTAGCTATTATAATTATCATAACATACTTTGTCCTTTTCGTTGGATGGAGAGGTCAGACACCGGGTAAGATGCTTTTTAAGTTAAAAATTATACAGACAAACGGCAAAGAGATGACCTATGGCAGGGCATTCTTAAGATGGATTGGATATTCAATATCAAGTTTAACACTTGGAATCGGCTATCTTATGGTTGCCTTTACAAAGCAGAAGCAGGGCCTGCATGACAAGATTGCAGGGACTTATGTGATAAGGTTATAAAATAAAAGGAAAACAGATTTTTATGTCCTCAATGTTCAATATCCCTTTGCTCAATAAATTTGTTAAAAGTATATATCCCCCACAAGGAATCTTTTTTTCACCCCCTCCCTCACCCTCCCCCGTACTAAGGGGGAGGGAAGGGTGGGGGTTATCCCTGAATGCGCAGCCGTCAACAACAAAATCGCATTTTTTGCAAAGGCGCTCTTTTAGAAGTTCATCAAAGGGGTAGTCTGAAAGGGTGAAGTCTGTTATTTCTGATATTCTTGCCTCATTAATCTTTTTCTCGCCAACCAAGTTCAGGACAAGATTAAATCCCCTGCAGGCAAGCGCCTCGTCCTTTTCTGGTTTGTAAAATCTGCAAAAATTTTTGCAGATGATATTAATTGCCTCATTTTTATCCACCTAAGTCACCCCTCACCCTTCCCTCTCCCCAAAGGGGAGAGGGAAAAATTATCAGAACCACCTCTTTTTCAGGACCTCGTGTATCCTTTCAATTATTTTTTCTGATGGATAATCATAGCCGTAAAAGTTATATCTCCTCTTTCCATTCTTATCTATCATAACAACTAAATTAACATGGCCGAATTCGCCGTCAGGCCCTTTCATAACAGTAACATGATAATCTCTCAGCACCTTGTCAATCTCTGCCTGCGAACCTGTCAAAAATCTCCACAAAGACGGGTCCGCGCCCTGTGTCTCTGCAAACTTTTTTAATGCCTCTGGCGTATCCTTTTCAGTGTCAAAGGATACTGAAAGAAGGGTAATCTGCTTCTTAAACTCATCTTTCAGGTCAAGCTGTATCTCTTTAAATTTTAATAAGAGCGGGGGGCATGTACTTTTGCAATTTGTATAGATAAAGTTTATTAATACCAGTTTTCCATTAAAATCCTTAAGGCTGACCTTTTTACCGTTCTGGTCTGTCAGGCTGAAATCAGGCGCAGGCTCGCCTTCCCTTCTTTCCACATTCCCTGCTATATCCAGTATCCCAACCTGCTTCTCCTCCCTGCTGCAGGAGAAGGTAAACAAAAATAAGATTAAAATAATAAACAACAAAATTTTTCTCACCTTTATAATACCTCCCTAATAATACAAACGGATTAAATCCCCCTTGATCCCCCTTTTTCAAAGGGGGAAATTCCTTTGTCCCCCTCTTTGGAAAAGAGGGGTTAGGGGAGATTTTATAAATCAAAGCAAATTCCATAATGTCATTCCCGCAGAGCTTCTGAGCGGGAATCTAAAAAAGACTGGACTCCTGCTAAATACATGCAGGAATGACATAAAAACCCTTATATTACTGTATCAATAATCTCTGTTATCGCCCTCTTAACCTCCGCCTCATCAGTAAGAGGCTCTGCAAGGGCTGCGATACATGCCTCTTTCGCAGAGATACCGGACATAATAAGCTGACCTGTATATATAAGGAGTCTTGTGCTTGCGCCTTCATCCAATCCTTTATCTTTAAGATTCCTTATCTTCTCTCCGAGCGTGACAAGGGATTTTGCAGTCTCTCCATCCACATCTGATTCGTGCTTTACAATCTCAACCTCAAGCTCCTTTCTCTGCCTTGTGCTCTGCTTTAAGTTTTTTAAAATATTCTGATAACCAGGATTAAAGGAGACAACAAGCATAAAGCCTTCTGCTGCCTTTAGAACCTCTCCTTTCTTTTCAATCGGCAAGATTCTTCTATCATCTGTCAATGGATGGATAACAACTGTTGTATCCTTTCTTGCCTCAACAATTTCGTCAAGATAACAGATTGCGCCTATGCGCACAGCCTCTGTTAACGGGCCGTCAACCCATACAGTCTCGCCGCCCTTTATCAGATATCTTCCAACAAGGTCGCTGCTCGTTAAGTCGTCATGGCAGGAGACAGTAATTAACGGCCTTTTTAATTTATATGCCATGTACTGTAAGAACCTTGTCTTTCCACATCCTGTTGGACCCTTTAACATCACTGGCAGCCTGTTTTTATATGCTGCTGTAAAGACCTCTACCTCATTAGCATGAGGGATATAATAAGGTTCTTTTGCTATTCTGTAATCTTCAATTTTGATAGCTTTAGACTCTTTTACTGATTTTGGCAAGCTTTGCTCCTTCACAAAGAAATATTCTCTGTCATTATGATTTTTGTAATGCAGCTATTATAGCAGAAAGTCTTAGACAGGTCTATTTTCTTATATAAAAACTCTTGGATGCAGAATCAAAATCCAGCGGAATCATTTTGCCGCTTTCAAACTTAATCTTTTCTTTATATGTATACTCAAAGGAATCCTTTTCCCCTGAATCACGCATCCTTATATCTATTTCATGTTGACCAGGAGGCAGGCTAATCCTCTCAAAGGCAAAGGATGGGCCGTCTTTCTTAATCCCTGTAGGCCTGTAAGACTTAACAAGTTTGAGTTCTCCGTCAATCCTTGCCTCAATATAAACCGGGTGCCTCTCCCTGCTGCAATCGCCCATCTTTATAAGCTGCATGGGAACCTTATTGGTCTCTTCAAGCAGCTTTTTATATCTCTCTGCCTGCTCCCTTATAAATGCCTTGTCATCACACGGGATAAGACGCTGTCCTTGATGCTTAAGACTCAATCTGAAGAAGGATTCCTCCTTTTCAAAAAAAGAATATGTAAAGTTAGAAAAAATGAATATCAGGACAGCAGGGATAGAGAGTATAGCTGCTGCTGGAATTGCAAAGGACTTTTTAAATTCCAGCCTCTTATATATCGGAACACCCTCTTTCTTACCTTTCAGTTCGCCAAGAAAGGCATTCAGCTCGCTAAAGAACTCTGCTTTTTGCAGCATTGAGAAGAAGTACACCCTTATTCTTGTGCGGTCAATATGTCTCTTTAATACAGGATTCCTCTCAGCTAATAATCTTGAAAAGAGCCACTTATTGCCTTCCCT
>JACRON010000251.1 GCA_016214425.1 Nitrospirota bacterium | reverse complement strand
TAACTATTAACTCATAACCAACTTAAGATACTCAGCGCAACAAGTCTTTCGTATTGCATTATATACATCGGCACAAAAACTTGTCAACCATTAAATTTTAAGCTGTCTTTGCGCCTTTTAACGGGAACCTTACTGTAAATGCAGAGCCCTCTCCGACCTTGCTTGATACCTCAACCTCTCCATTATGTGAGTCAACAATATATTTTACAATAAAAAGTCCCAGTCCTGTCCCTTCAATCCTTCTGCTGCCTTTTGCCCTTTTATATTTATTAAAGAGTCCTGAAAGGTCTTCCTGAGAAATACCTATCCCTGTATCACTAATGGAGATTTCAGCATATCTTTTGTGATACTTTGCCTTTCCACTATCTGTTATTCTCCCCTTTACCCTGATTTCACCGCCGTCAGGCGTGTATTTTATGGCATTACTCAGCAAATTAATAAATACCCTGTCAAGATAAATCTCATCGCCAATTACCTCTGGAAACGACTTTGGAATATCTGTCCTTATATCAACCATCTTTTTTGCTGCCTGCAGGCGCATTAATTTAATGATATTATTCAAAACCAGATCTAACTTAACTGGCTTCATCTCAAGTTCCAATCTTCCTGCTTCAATCAATGCAGAGGTAAGACAGTTATCAACAAGTGATGATATCTTTCTGCCGCTTGAATATATGCTTCGCAAAGGTTCAACAATCTTCTCATCAACAGAGCCGAATTTGCCTTCCATCACCATTGTAGAAAGTCCAAGCAAAATTGACAGCGGAGATTTTATATCATGCGTAAGCATATACATAAAATCAAGCTTCATCTGGTCTAATTCCTTTTTTACAGTAACATCCCTGCTGATGCCCACAGTTCCAATCAGCCGCCCTGAATTATCCTTCAAATGTGAAAGTGTAAGGCTCACATTGAGTATCTTGCCGCTCCTTGTCATAAACCTTGTTTCAAAATTGTTTATCTTCCCTTTTTTATTTACAATCTCTAATATATTCTTTCTTTCGTTCTTGTCCAAGTAAAATTCATCCGCAGGCCTTCCTATAACCTCTTCCTTCTTATACTCCAATATCTCCTCTGCAGCCTTGTTAAACTCAACAACATTCCCATTCAAATCAGTGGTAATAACAATATCAGCGGAGTATTCCAGGATATTTTTGAGATAATTCTTTGTTTCTTCTAATTCCCTCCTCTGAAGCTCCAGTTTATTCGTACTGTCTTCCATCTCTGCCGCCATTTTATTTATAGAATTGGCGAGCTGGCCTACTTCATCTTTTGTCTCTACTTCAAGCCTATAGTTCAATCTTCCCTGGCCAATGAGCTCAATCCCGTTCTGAAGCAGCATAAGGGGTTTTACAATCTGTCTTGCACGAGACAGAGCAACAAATGCAAGAATACATACTAAAACAAGGCCAATCAAGGAGACCCTCCAGAGCAGTTCCATAATAGGTATATACACTTCAGACATATCCTGCCTTATAAATATATACCACCTTTTATTTCCAAAACTTGATGCAGAAAAGGCGCTGCTGCCTTCAACAGGTGCGTAGCCGATTATTGAACCAATCCCATGTTCATCTACATCTATGGTCCAGCCTGGTTCTGTTGTTGAGATATTGCTTATAAGCCCCTCGCTTATCTTCCAGCTTAATGGCGGAGAGATGGCGTCAATAATAACTGTACCATCAGAGGCCACAAGGTCTGAATGGCCTGTCTTTCCAATCCGGATATTAATGATTCCACTAAAAAGGTAACGAATATCTGTAACAATCTTGACTATTCCTATAACCTTCTTATTTGACCTGTCCATAATGGGAAGGCAAAAGTCTAATGAAAATACCTTAGCGCTCTCATCATAACTCACATCGCTCAGATAAATACTCCCCTTCCCGCCATTATATGCCTCTTCCCACCACTTTTCATCTGCCTGAAAAAAGTCTGTGGTCTTATTTGTTGCAGCGATAACAGCGCCTTTCACATCTGTAATAAATATTTCTGCATATTCTTCTTTTTCTAAGTTTTTATATTCCTTAAGATATGCTGACAGCTCATTATTGAGAATCGCCTTCAAGAAAGGATTCTTCTCGCTAAGCTGCGGCCAGATACTTTCTATCCTGTTTATCTCTTTTATCAAATCTTCATTGCTGCTTTCGGCATACCTCTGATTCGCTGTCTCAATGTATCGCCTTACAAAAGGTGATATGGTAAGGCTGCGGGCTTCATGAATCTTCTTTTCAATTACACGATTGACTTGGGCTGACTCCATTTTGGCAATCTCCTGTAAACTATTGACTATAGAATTTTTCAGGAGGTTGGTACCGCCAAAATATGTGAGGATAACGCCAACAATACCTGGCAAGAGACCGATTGTAACAGCAAGAAGAATTATCTTGCCTTGTATACCCTTAAACAAACTCCTCCTCCCCTAATATCTTTGCATTTTTTAAAAACAGGGTATTGATGTTTTAGAACTGTAATTATAGCAATTTATAAATGGGAAAGCAATTACTTCCTACAGTATACAGTCCTGAAGAACCCCTTTTATCTCCCCTACCTGCCATTTAACAAGACCTACATTTGATGCAAACCAGTAAAAGTTCCTTACCCCGCCTTCAAGCTCTTCGCTCACATTGTAACATCTGTATTTTCCAGCAGGGATAATAACATCCTCTATTGACAGCACCTTAAAAAAACATGCCATTCCGTCAATTATTTCTGTCCATGTGTCACCGATTGAAAATGAAAGCTTTGCTCTGGTCTGTGGAGTCTTATACATAATGGTTGAAGGATGAAAGTTATTATCACCATTACCATTATTTCCATTTCCGTTCACCTTAGACCATTTTTTCAGGATTGTCTTTTCTTCCTTCTTTTCCATTTTATACTCATTCATAATAAATCTTTCCATAACAGCCTCTCTTAAAAAAACAAAGGTTAATATCTAATTTGCTGATATTACCTGCTGATTAATAACCAAACTTAATTCCTTAAAATTAACAGGCTTTTCCATATAAAAGGTATTCTCATCCATCTCCTCTATAAGCTCTTCCTTTGGCCTTACGCTCAAAAAAATAATAGGTATATGCGAACCGCTTTTTCTAATTATCCTCTTTGCCTCAATACCGTTCATAACAGGCATATTAATATCCATAATCACAATATTTGGCCTCTTCTTGTCTGCTATTTCTACAGCCTCAGAACCATTGGATGCAACCAATACCTCAGAAAAATCCTGCTCAAACCTGTCCTTTAAAACATCTGTAATATCCTTCTCATCATCAACAATTAATATCTTTGTATTCATAAGATATATCCTCCTGTCAATAGATAAAGCAACAACCGTGCCAAGGGATAACAAATATAGTGGAGTTACGGCATCCCGTGTCCTGATAGCAAAATATTGTGTAATATTAAATAGTTATAACAAAGTTGATTAATGCCTATACGACGTGATTTTAAAGATGATAGTTGAGGCGGTTATCTAATTAGATACACGGTTATACTTTTAGATACACCGTAACAGTTTAGTCATTCTAAAGAATGCCTAAACTTCAATGCAAAATGAAGATTTTAAAATGTAAATTGCAAATTTTTAGTGAGTTTTTTCCATAACTTTGCATTTTTCACCTTGCACTTTGCAATTTTCAATGATGTTTGGCAGTTCTTTTAGAAACGCTAAACAGTTACGATACACCCTATCCGTTTATGTCTAATTCCTTGATTAACCTTGACAGATAGGTTCTCTGTAGAACAAGGTAGTCTGCTGCCTTTGCCTGGCTTCCGCTGTTTCTCTTTAATGCCTCGCGAATCAGGTTCTTCTTATACTCCTTAATAGCGTTATGAAAACCAAGTTCAGGCATGGATTGGGCTGCAGTTGAAGGTAATAAAGGCAAATCCTCAGGCAATAGCGTTGAGCCGTTGCACAAAACAACCCCTCTTTCTATTACATTCTGAAGCTCCCTTATATTACCCGGCCAGTGATACTGTAAAAGGATATTCATTGCCTCACTTGATATTTTTTTAACTTCCTTTTTCATTTCAATACTAAATTTATTAACAAAATATTCTGCTAATATGGAAATATCATCACTGCGATCCCTTAATGCCGGCATCTTAATATTAACAACATTCAGGCGGTAATAGAGGTCTTCCCTGAATTTGCCGTCTGAAATAGCCTTATTTAAATCCCTATTCGTTGCTGCTACAACCCTTATATCAACTTTTATATACCTTGTGCCCCCAACCCTTTCAAATTCATGGTCTTGCAAGATCCTCAAAAGCTTTGCCTGCAGAGATGGAGAGATATCCCCTACTTCATCAAGAAAGAGCGTCCCGCTGTCTGCTAATTCAATCTTTCCCTTTTTTTGCTGGATAGCGCCTGTAAATGCGCCCTTTTCATGGCCGAATAATTCGCTCTCAAGAAGGTTTTCTGACAAGGCAACGCAGTTTACAGGTACAAAGGGGCCCCTTGCCCTGTCGCTCCACTGGTGTATTGCTCTTGCAATAACCTCTTTGCCTGTACCACTCTCTCCTAATAACAGTACCGTTGATTTGCTGTTTGCAACCTTTTTTGCCATCTCCACTATCTCTGCCATTTTAGGATTATTGCCTATCACAAATCTGTATCTCTCCCCAAGCTGCGAGGAGAGATACTCCTTTGCACTTTTTAAACCTTCCCTTTCAATGACCTTATTGATTACTACCTCTAAATGGGTGGGGTCAAACGGTTTGACTATAAAGTCATAGGCGCCCTCTTTGATTGCCTCAACTGCTGATTCAATTGTGCCGAAGGCAGAAATGACGATAACGGTAACATTTATTCCTTCCTTTTTTATTGTCTTTAACACATCCATGCCGCTCATTTTTGGCATCTGCAGATCCAGAAAAACAATTGTGGGATCTTCCTTTTTAATGGCATTTAATGCATCAAGGCCATTGGCTGCCTTTATAACATTAAAACCATTTACAGAGAGCCTGTCAGAAATAAGCTCCAAAATATCAGGGTCGTCATCAACAACCAATATCTTTATAAGAGAGTTATTCATTAATCTCCTCCAACTCATGTTGTTGTTTATTATACAAGGGAAGGGTAAATGAAAACTTGCTTCCCTCCCCAGGCTTGCTGTTCACCCATATTCTGCCTCCGTGGATCTCAACGAGGCTCCTTACAATGGGAAGGCCAAGGCCTGTCCCCTTTGCCTTTACAGTAGAATTGCTGTTTACCTGATAGAATCTGTCAAATATCCTCTCCCTGTCTTTCTCAGGTATGCCCTCGCCATTATCTGCAACTGACACCTTGATAAAATCAGCATCATATTTTTCTATATGTATTTCTACCTTGCCATTTGGCTTTGAAAATTTTATGGCATTGTCTAAAAGATTTGTCAATATCTGGCTTAGTTTATCTTTATCAACCATTACCGTATAAGCGACCCCTTCATTAGGAATTATAAATTCAATCTCCTTTTCCTTTGCAACAGGAATCAGGCTCTCTGCTGCATCCCTTACAACATCCATTAGTAAAACAGGAGAGAGCTTTAATCTGATTCTGCCAGACTCTATGCGCGACAAATCCAATAGCTCGTTTATTAACCTTATCAGTCTATCAGTATTATTCCTTATCCTGAGAAGATATTGCTGCTGTTTTTCATTGACCTCACCTGTGATACCATCAAGCATATTATCAACCGAACCCTTAATAGAAGAAAGGGGCGTCCTGAGCTCATGGGAGACATTGGAGACAAAATCTGATTTCATCTTATCCAGCATCTTTAACTGTGTTATATCGTGGAATACCGAAACGATGCCGACAGGCTCCCTGTTCCTGTGAAAGATAGCAGAAGATGTCATTTTTAATATTGTATCTTCCCCAGCAGCATTCAGGATATTAATCTCCCTAAAATAGGCCTTCCTTCCCCCCTTTGATAACTGCTCCAGTATAGCAATAAGCTCTTTCTGGTCAAAGGGAAGGGAATTTCCGAACATCCTTTTTGCAGCAGGGTTTATTGTAATTATCTTGTGATCCTTGTCTGTCACCATGACGCCGTCTGCTATACCGTGAATTATAGTTTCTATCTTTAACTTCTCTTCAAGCACCATTTCAAGTGTTGTTTCCAGCTCTTCCTTTGAATTATTTAACTCCTCTGTTCTTTCTTCTACCTTTTGTTCAAGGCTGCGGTTGAGCAGTTCAAGCTCCTCATATTTTGCTTCAAGGAGTTTCATTGACCTGTCTATCTCCTCGTTCTGCTCTGCATTTATTACAAGATTTGTTTTGATTGTATTATGGAGGTCTGCTGCCTTGCCGGTTAAATAAGCAAGAAGAGGAATTAATAATACGAAGAAAGGTTTTACCGCAGCGTCTAATTGCTGAAATGACGGGATAAAATTATAAGCTATTATATCAAACAGTATCCCTGCAGCCAATCCTGCCTTTGCCATGTATCCTGTTGACCTGTTTATCCAGCTTATTTCATAGACGCAGGAATCAGCGCCATCTGCCTGGCATTTAATCTCCTTTATCAGTGCAGGCGGAAGACCCCATGCCATAGGCGCAGACGCATAGATGCCCTTTCTGTAATCGCACATATGTTTTGTTGCTTTATGTCCATCAAAAACAACACTTTTAACTAATGCCTTATTACTATCAAGGTGTAGTAATTCTGCTTTAGTTACCCTGCTAAACCTCTTTTGCGTCTCTCCTATCAATCTATATGCCATGTAAGGGTTTGCCATTCCTCTTACAAATACAAAGACTGTGCCGACATTCTCTCTGTCAGCGGCAAAAAGACCTATCTTATAAGGGGCATCCTTGTCGCCGAGTATCTCAACGGCATATTCAAACTGCTTTGTATAAACATTCAATGATAGCCAATTGTGCTCGTCTTTTAGATATTCTTCGCTCAAGCCAACCTTTTTTACATATTCCTCAACACCCTTTCTGCCCTTCTCCTTCTCAATATATTTCAATACAACACTGGTTATCCTGCAACTTATGTCTTTTTGCATTATTATACCTTGCTGATTTAAACGCAATAAATCCTCTTACATGATTGTGTAATGTTAATTCTTAAAATCCCCCTTAATCCCCCTTTTTCAAAGGGGGAAATTCCCTTATCCCCCCTCACCCTTCTCACTTCACAATAAAATGCGCCCTTCTGTTGGTCTGATAGCAATTCTCATTATGCTCCTTGCAAAAGGGCCTTTCTTTGCCGTAACTGACTGTGGTTATCCTTGCTGAATCTATGCCAAGATTTACAAGATACCTCTTTACAGAATCTGCCCTTCTCTGACCAAGAGCAATATTGTATTCTATTGTTCCCCTCTCGTCGCAGTGGCCTTCAATAACGACTTTTGCATTTTTATTTAACCGCAGAAATTCTGCGTTATTCTGCAAAGGCGCCTTTGCATCTTCTCTGATATTAGACTTGTCAAAGTCAAAAAATGCATCCCTAAGCTCTAATCTCTTTTCTTCTACTGCTGGTGTTGGCGCTTCCTTTGGCGCTGGCGCCTTTTCTTCCACTGCTGGCTTTGCAGCAAGCTCACCCTCTGCCTTTGTTGTTGCCTTTTTTGCACAACCTGAGATTATTACCCCTGCTAAAACAGTAATGAGAATTACATAATACCACTTTTTCATTGTACCGCCCTCCTTTTATTAGATTGTTTAGATTTACCCGTTAGAAAATTTACCCAGTTAATTGCCATGTTAAAACACCGGGATTTCTAACAGGGTTTACATTACATCTCTTATATAAACCACTTTATGCAATATTTCAACTGTAAAATGAAATTTTAATGAATTTGAATATTAACCAAGCCATCTCCACAGGTTTTCTTTTATATAACCAATAGCATCCTTTTTATTCTTCAATATACCCGCGCCCCTATGCTCCTTAACATCCTTTAATATCCTGCCTATAACAGGCCCTGGCTTCACCTTGAATTTTTTAATCAAATAGCTGCCAGAGATAAGCGGTCTTTTTCTTTGTTGTTTATATTCATTATAATAATAATCCAATATCCTTCTTGCGACCTCTGCTACTGTTTTATAACTCACAGCCTCAGAGGCTGAAGCCTGGGGCTGCGTTGCCATTGCATCTGCAATGGAAAGCAAAAGCACATCAATGCCTGAGTCACCTGCATC
>JACRON010000167.1 GCA_016214425.1 Nitrospirota bacterium | reverse complement strand
TGCACGAGGCCTTTATACAGGCTCCATAGGCTATATCAGCTTTGCTGGGGATATGGACTTGAATATCATAATCAGGACATTTATTATCAAAAACGGCTATGCCCATGTTCAGGCAGGCGCTGGCATTGTTGCAGACTCTGAGCCAGAGAGGGAATACTATGAGACCCTGCACAAGGCAGAGGCGCTGCTAAAGGTGTTGGAGGGGATTTAGCTTACCCTATCTTCTTATACATCAATAATGCGCAGTTTGCTTTTTTTGCAAATTCGTCTTTTGTCGGCGGCTTGTCGCTGAAGAATCGCACCCTGTCCTTGCAGTTCAAATACCAATTTTCAAAATCTGCCTCGCTTACGCCATTTGCTTCTTCAATATACGCCTTGAGGGTTTCTATCTCTGCCTGAAACTTAAAGCCTGTTTGTTCCATTGTCTTAAATTAATCCCCCTTTAGTAAAGGGGGATATAGGGGGATTATTATATTGATTTTGTTTAACCTTAGTAGGTTAAGTCCTTCTCTTCAATAATTATATAAGCAGGATGAAGGTTTTCTAACTTCTCCTTAAAAGAGTCGCTTAGGTTTAAGAGCTTTACCTTTAATGAATCAGCTATCTTCAGCCTTTCAGAAAATAGGATGTTTAAGGCAGCAGGTGTCGCCTCTTTTAAATGCTTAAGGTTGATGATTATATCCATGCCTGTTTTTTGGGCAGTCCTTACTATCCTCTTTTTAAGCTCGCTGGCATTAATCTTGTCTAATGTCCCTTCAAGCTCAATTAGGATTGCCTGCAGTCTTTCATTCTTCTTGACCCTGATTTCTAAGAAGGATTCTATCTGGCTTGACACCTCTCCAACCTTTTCCTTAATTGTATGAAGCGTATTTGGTATCAGGTTCTTTGTCTCAATTGCAGGCAGTTTTCCATGCAGTCTATTCAGTATCGGCGACAAAGGAGAAATGCCGCCCTTGGGCACCCTTGTTACCATTCTCCTGTATGCCCAGTTGAAATAGAGCCTTGCTATACGGTTCTGCTTTGTTGGAAGTATGCGGTGTAGTATAGATGGTATTGAATAAAATTTATGATATGCCCAGTGGAAGCCGTCCTGCAATGCCTCTGGAGAGATATTTTTCGGCTTGAATACAACATTTCTGCCGTCATAATGCGTCCAGTCTTTATCAATAATTCTTCCCTCGCTCTGCAATCTCTTATAAAAACCAGTGCCTGGGAATGGTGTAAGGATGCTAAACAGGACAAGCCCAACCCTGTTTCTTTGTAGAAAATCTACTGTCCTTTCAAATACAGTCTCATCATCATTGTCAAATCCGAATATCATGCCTGCGTTAATTAGTATGCCGTGGTCGTGGAACATCTTTATTGATTTTTCATAATCGCTTACCTTATTAAAAGACTTATTTGCGCTTGCCAATGTCTCCTGTGATACAGACTCAATCCCAACAAAAAGGGATGTGCAGCCGCTCTTTGCTGCAAGCTCCAATAGTTCCGGATCCCTTGCCAATGTTATGCTTGCCTGGCTCCCCCACTGTTTTTTAAGCGGGATCAGCGCCTTAAAAAGCTCCCTTGCATACGCCTTGTTTCCGGCAATATTGTCATCAACAAAGACTACAAATCTGCCGTCAAGCGCTGCTATCTCTTCAACAACATCCTTGACAGGCCGCAGCCTGAATGTATTTCCAAAGAAGTTCGTAACAGAGCAGAAATCACAGCCATAAGGGCATCCCCTGCTTGCCTGCAGGCAGTTGTTTGTCATGTATGCCCCTGGCTTTAAAAGCTCAAGCCTCTGAGGAGGAAGGCCGTCAAGAGACGGCAGATCATCCATTTTATAAAATGGTTTTAATTTGCCCTTTTTAAAATCATCAAGGAGGGTAAGCCATATCTCTTCTGCCTCGCCAATTACAACAGCATCTGCATGTTGTTTTGCCTCTTCAGGCATTGCTGTTGGGTGTATGCCGCCGAGAACAACTTTAACGCCCCTTTTTCTGAATCTATCTGATATTTCATATGCCCTTGGCGATAAGAAGGTCATTGCAGAGATGCCGACTAAGTCAACATCCATATCAAAATCTATCTTTTCAACGCCTTCATCAATAATCCTTACTTCTATATCCCTCGGTGTGTGCGCAGCAAGTGTTGTGAGGCTCAGGCGCGGAAACCAAAATGACCTTACCTCTTTTTTTGAGAAACTGTAGCAGGAATCCTGCAGTTCTGGTGATATTAATGCTAACTTCATTCCATCCCCCCTTGAAAACTAAAACTATTTTTAGAGTCTACAGGATAATCTAATTTTACCCCTTTCGTCAAGGATTATTTTGTAATTCTTATTTCTATCTCCTTTGAGTCAGGCCCTTCGTTATGGGGAGGGTTGACTGTATCAGCAGCCCTTATAATGTAAAAGTAGGTGCCGGGCACTAAGCCTATGTCTGCAAAAGCGCCTTCTCTTGCCTTGATTAATTCCTTATTAACAGCCGTGTCAGGATAGGATCCTTTTATTTTGCTTCTGTATATATTGTAGCCCTTGACATCCCCTTTGGATGGCTCCCATTTCAATAATACTGTTTCATTCTGCACAGATGCCTTAAATCCTGAAGGTGGGTTTGGCGGTTTGGTTGGCGTCAAAATTATCTCTTCGGATTCCGGACTCAACAATCCTGATTTTGCCTCAACTATAATCTTATAGCTATACGGTATCTTGTAAGTAAGCCCTGCGGGAAACAGGTCATCTCCTTTATCAATGAATATTACACTATTTTCTTTTATTGCTGCAGGTTCTGGTTTTTGAATATCAATTACTGCAATCTTTACAAAGGCGCATCCGCAGCCCCCTGTCTCCCTGTCCCTGATATCAGCCCGCAGGATAGCAAATTTGGAGAGGTCTTTTAATTTAGTCCCATCCATGTTTTTTGTGGGCATCTCCCAATTCAGGATTGCAGATGAGTCTTTTGTGAATCCTTTTATATTTGCAACTGGCGCAGGCGGAGATAGGCGGGGGACTATGGGGTCGCCCTTCCTGCCGCAGGCGGAGGAGACAGAGATTATTATAGCAATGATAATTAGGATTTTTGTTTTTTGCAAAATGTTCCACCTAACCATGCTTTTTATATGGGCTGAAACCTGTAGGGGCGAACCTTGTGTTCGCCCTTTGTCTTTGTCATTAGCGGCAATTACAGGGGTTACCCCCCGATAATAGGGGCGAACACAAGGTTCGCCCCTACAAAATCTCCCTAATCCTCTTTAATACCTGTATTTTTGCTGTCCCGCCAATATGGTTCCGCCTTTCAACCGCCTTTTCTAAGGATGCAAAATTGAGGATGTCCTCTTTAAAATCTGGAGAAAACCTTTTCCATTCAGAAAGTGTAAGACTTGTTAAAGCCTTTTTTTCTTTAAGACAGTAACCGACAATCCTCCCAACAATCTCATGGCTGCTGCGAAATGGGACGCCTTTTTGTACAAGATAGTCTGCAACATCTGTCGCAAGGATAAGGCCGTCTGCCATTGATGATTCAATCCTCTTTTTGTCTAACTTTAAACCTTTAATCATCTCACTAAATATCTCAAGAGATGCCTTAATCGTATCCACTGTGTCAAAAAGCGGCTCCTTATCCTCCTGCATGTCCTTATTATATGCAAGAGGCAGACCCTTCATAGTAACAAGCAGAGAAAAGAGATGACCGTATATACGGCCTGTTTTTCCACGCACAAGTTCAGGGACATCAGGATTCTTCTTCTGCGGCATCATGCTGCTTCCTGTGCAAAAGGCGTCAGGCAGCTCAATAAAACCAAATTCAGAGGATGACCATATAACAAGCTCCTCGCTCATCCTTGAAAGGTGCATAATCATGATGGACGCTGCAGACAAAAACTCTATTATAAAATCCCTGTCAGATACTGCATCAAGGCTGTTTTTTGTTACATCATCAAAGCCGAGGAGCCTTGCAATATATCCCCTGTCAATGGGAAATGTTGTGCCAGCCAAAGCTCCAGAGCCGAGAGGCATGATATTTGCCCTCTTGTAGCAATCCAAAAGCCTATCTTTATCCCTTTTAAACATCTCATAATATGCAAGCAGGTAATGTGAAAATAATATCGGCTGCGCCTGCTGGAGATGGGTGTAGCCGGGCATGATTACATCAATATTCTTTTTGGCAAGTGTAACGAGTGTTTTATGAAATTCATCAATCAGAGAAATTATATTTTTAATCTCATCCCTCAGATAGAGCCTTATATCAAGCGCAACCTGATCATTCCTGCTCTTTGCTGTGTGGAGCTTTTTGCCTGTGTCGCCAATTAATGATATAAGCCTCTTTTCAACAGCCATGTGTATGTCTTCATCCTCTACGGAGAATTTGAACTTGCCAAAGCCTATCTCTTTTTCAACTGTCCTAAGCCCATTGACAATCTTGTCTGCCTCTGCCTTTTTAATTATCCCTGTCTTTGCAAGCATCCTTGCATGTGCAATGCTTCCTGCGATATCATATTTATACAATTTCCAATCAAATGGTATAGAGGCAGTAAAATTATCAACGAGTTTATTTGTAGATTCTGAAAACCTTCCTGACCAGAGTTTTTTCTTCATCTTAGTTCCTTACCTATTT
>JACRON010000238.1 GCA_016214425.1 Nitrospirota bacterium | reverse complement strand
GAATGCGAGGATTTTAGAGAAAAGAAGATTTTTGAGTATGGAGAGGATATATTAAAGGAAGGGATAAGAAAGGGAAAGGTAAAGAAGGATATAAATACAAAAATAGCCATGCTGGTCTTTTTAGGGGCAATTCATACAGTAATCCAGCCAGAGGTTTTTGTAAAAAACCCATTTTCTATTGATGAGGCATATAAGAACATACTTAATATCTTTTTAAAAGGCATACAAAAATAAATCGTTTTCTGGTGATGTTGTAGTAAAAACTTTAGAGTCAGGAGAGTCCCTTGAGATTTAGAAAGCTCTTTTTGAAAATAGTCCTCTTAGTTTTTGGCATGAGCTTTGCCATCATAGGGGTATTGCATTTTGCGATTCCAAAGAAATATCACGAGTGGTATAACATGATATACAATGCTAATGACCCTTTTGATATTACAGCAGCAAAGACTATTGGTTTGTGGGCATTTACAAACAGCATAATTGCCTTCTGGGCATTTGTTTCTTACGAAAGAAATAAAACATTGTTGATATTTTTGATGATTACTTGTTTTGGTTTTATCTTTGTCCACATACCAGAGTTCATTAATGGACTTCTCCCTTGGCCTTTTGCTATTATGCTTGCATTAGTCGGAGTTATATTAATTGCCCTTAAGTAGACCTTATTTCTAACAAGAAGGAGGAAGGAAAATGCAAAAATCAATAAATTCTATAATAGCGGTATTTAGCTTGCTGTTCTTCCTGTCACAAGCCTCCTTTGCCCAGTCCATTGATGAGATAATAAAAAAGGCGGATGAGCTGCAAAATAGAGCCTCTGCTGATGCGGAGCACGAGACATTAGTTAAGATGTTGAAGGAGGCTGCTGCTAAAAATCCAAACGGTTACGAGCTTCAATGGAGGACAGCGCGGGCGCTTGGCATCTGGGCAGACCAGATAAACATGAGAAATACCCTTGATAATGTTAGAAAGGCAAATCCAAAGAATGTTGACGGCATACTTGCGGCTGAGAAGGATATGTCTCCTGATCTCGGCAAAAAAGTCTCTGCGCTTGGCGGAGAGGCGAGGGGGTATGCTGAGAAGGCAATCAGCTTAAATCCAAACAGGGTAGAGGGGTATTATTACAATTCACTTGCGCTTTCCATGTATTCCCTTGGAAAGGGCATAATATCAGCCCTATCAGAAGGCATCAGGCCAAAACTTGTTGAGGCGGCAAAGAAGGCAATAGAAAAGGACAAGGCTTATAATGAAGCCAGCCCTCTTAGAATTTATGGCAGATATTACTATAAGGTCCCATGGCCGTATAATGATAAAACAGAGTCTGAAAAAATATTGCGTGAGGCATTAAATGTTAATCCCAACAGCCTCCGCACGCTTCTTTATTTTGGGGATACACTTTATGCATTGGGCAAGCGCGAAGAGGCGAAAAAGCAATGGGAAAGGATTATAAGTACGTCTGCCTCAGCGCCTGAAAAGGTTTTGGAGGATGTTTTTAAAGGGATGGCAAGTATGAGGCTGGAAAGGATTGGCAATTAAGTTTGACATTATAAAATAAAATAGTATATTAATAATATAATGAAATTATCAGAACTCGGGGAGATCGGTTTTCTAAAAAAGATAGAGGCATCTCTTCCTTTATCAGACAAATCAGTCCTGCTCGGCATAGGCGATGATGCTGCTGCTGTCAGGGTTTCAAGGGGAAAGACGCTCCTATCAACCACCGATCTCCTGACAGAGGGGATACACTTTGATTTAAAATATATTTCATTCTATCAGCTCGGCGCAAAGGCATTGCTTGTTAATATCAGTGATATTGCTGCAATGGGAGGGATACCGAGATATGCCCTTATTGTCATTGCTGTGCCAGACAATATCAAGGTAGCGGAGCTAAATGAGTTATACAGGGGGATAAAAAAAACTGCATCATCCTATAAGGTATCTATAATAGGCGGAGATACCTCAGGCTCTAAGAATAGCCTGACGATTAATATAACCTTGCTCGGAGAAGCAAAACAGGGTAATATAGTTAGTAGGGGTGGTGCAAGGCCAGGAGATAAGATATTTGTAACAGGCACACTTGGTGATTCATCTGCAGGCCTTGAGCTTTTGAAAAAAGGGAAGAGAAGCGGGTATCTTATTCAAAGGCATCTTCTGCCAGCACCGAGGGTAAAAGAGGGTGTCTTTCTTTCAAAAAACAGGCTTGCAGCCTCTATGATAGATGTAAGCGATGGTCTTGCAACGGATTTGAATCATATATGCGAGCAGAGCAAAGTTGGCGCAATTATTTATGAAGATAAGATACCCTTATCAAAGGAATTGAAAAAGGCTAAATTAAAAAAGAGTCCATTGAACTATGCCTTATCAGGCGGCGAGGATTATGAACTCCTGTTTACTGTGAAGGCAAGTTATATTAAAAAGGTTTACAATGCAATATCAAAAGGCAGGTTATCTGCAACAATGATTGGCGAGATTACTGAGATGAAGAAGGGGATGCTAATCGTTGATGGTAAAGGGCAAAAGATGCCTCTCCTGCCAACAGGTTTTAATCATTTCAGATGAAGTTATACAATAGGTTGAAAGAAAAATTTTATGAGCTCTTGAGCCTGAATGATTCTTCCCATCATATAGCGCTTTCATTTGCCATTGGTGTATTTATCTCTGTGTCGCCATTTCTTGGATTCCATACTATTGCAGCGCTGTTTATTGCATGGATATTCAGGCTGAACAAGGTTGCTATTATGGTAGGCACATATACAAACAACCCATGGACATTTGCGCCTGTATATGGCTTTGGCTTATGGATTGGCCTGAAAATATACGGCTTAAGCAATACTATACCAGATATAAGCTGGGGCAGCATGAAGATTATGGACATCTTCAACTATCTGAAACCATACTTCATGCCCTTTATCATCGGCAGCCTCCTCCTCGGCCTTGTTGTGGCAGTGATTTCCTACTTTGCTGCTGAGTATGCTGTGAAGAGGTATAGAAAGAGAAAGGCAGCAAAAAATACCACTGGCACGGCATAATTTCCTACCCCGCCACCATTGCCTCTTCCTCTGTCCTTTGGACAGTCTCCTCGTTAAATCTCACTGATACAATCTTTGATACCCCTGCCTCTTCCATCGTAACGCCGTAGAGGGCGTCTGCTGTCTCCATTGTCCTCTTGTTGTGCGTGATTACTATAAACTGGGACTTGTCCACCATGCTCCTCAACACATTTGTAAACCTGCCGATGTTTGCCTCGTCAAGCGGCGCATCTATTTCATCAAGCATGCAGAATGGCGTTGGCTTTATTAAAAAGCTTGCAAAGAGGAGCGATATGGCTGTTAAAGCCTTTTCGCCTCCTGAAAGGAGGTCAATGTTTTCTAATCTCTTTCCAGTGGGCTGGGCAACAATCTCTATGCCGGATTCTAATGGATTATTCTCATCAACAAGCACAAGTGAAGCCCTGCCTCCTCCAAAAAAGGATTTGAATACCTGATTAAATGACTCATTAAGTGTATTAAATGTGTCTAAGAAGATCTGCTTTGTTGTCCTGTTTATCTTGCTTATTGCCTTTTGCAGGTCGTCAATGGACTGCATTAAATCTGTCTGCTGTTTTGTTAAGAATTCGTATCTCTGCGTAAGCTCCTGATACTCCTCTATTGCAGATAAATTAACAGGCCCAAGCTCTTCTACCTTTGCCTTTAATGTTGAAAGATTATTATTTGCCTCTTCTATATCAATTGTAAACTCGCCAAGGCTCTTTCTCACATCTTCTAATGAAGTGTGATAGTTTTCAAGTATGGCCTCTTTCAGATGGCTTATCTGAAGCCGCAGCTCTGTATCCTTTACCTCTAATTCGCTTATTATCTTATGTATATCCTCAAGCATCCTCCTCTGTTGTTTGACCTCTGCCTCTACCATCTTTAACTTGTCTGTTTCCTCTGTGAGCATCTCTATCTTTTCTGTTTTCACCTTTTTTAATTCATTAAGCTGTGATGAGAGCTCATTTATCTGCGCCTCTGAATCAGAAACAGCCCTGTTTGATTCTTCAATGCCCCTTTTTATCTGGCTAAGATCTTCTTCCCTCTTTTGCATCTGATTATTAAGCCCATCTATTGCCTTTTCAATCCTGTGGATGTTCAAAAGAGCATTTTCATTCTTCTCGCGAAGGGATGTTACACTTACCTTAATATGCATTACCTCATCACGCAGCTCTTCTACTGAAGTCCGGGCTTCCCTGTATTGCGCCTGAAGGTCTGCAACCCTTTCCTCTCTCTCAGTCTTTTGCTTTGATAGGATTTCAAGGTTTTGCCTTAAAGAATTTATTTCATTTGCTATTTTTATCTTTTCTTTAGCGATATCATCCTTTTCAATATTTACAATATCAAGCCTTGCCCCTAATCTCTTTAATTCATCTGTTAAGGTCTGTATGTCTCTTTCTATTTTTACAGCCTGAATCTCTATATCCTTGATGACAGCCTCTAATCCCTGCTTTTTATCAGCAGCATTTTCAAGCAATGCCTTTGCCTCTTTTATTCTGCCTTCTAACCCTTCAACAGCAGCCTTTCTTTCATTCACTGTTTTTTCAAGCTCCTTTATCTCCCTACGCCTGTGCAGAAGGCTGTTTCCATTATCCTTTTCGCTTCCGCCTGATACAGCGCCCCATGGGTCAACAACCTCTCCTGATAAAGTTACGAGTGTCTTGTTTACCTGCCTGTTCGGCAGACAGGTGCCGTCATTTTTCCAGATATCTATTGCAGAGTTTAAATCCTCCACAATCAGCACATCGCCAAGCAGGTAATCAGCAACCTTTTCATAACCCTCTTTGTATCTTACAAGCTTTAGTGCAGGGCCGATGATGCCTCTGTCACCATTTCCTTCGCATGATAATTCCCCCTGCCCCCCTTTACTAAAGGACAACTTCTTTATCTCTCTCAGCTCCAGCGGGATAAAGGTTCCCCTGCCAGAGCCTCCCTGTTTTAAGTATTCCAAAGCCTTTCTTGTGTCATTATGGGTCTCTACAACTATGTGCTGCAGCCTTTCGCCAAGGACTGCCTCCACAGCAAGTTCGTATTTCGGCTCTGTTTCAATTATATCTGCAACAATGCCATGTATGCCTGTTAATGCGCCTGATGCCTTTTCTTTTGTGTTTAGAATTGTTTTTACACCATCCTGATAACCTGTCAGGTTCTTCTCCATGTCAGAAAGCGAGGCGTGTCTTGCATTTTGCGAGCTTAATTGGTCCTTCTCTGAAAAGAGCCTTTCCTCAAGCTCCTTAAGTTTAATCTGCAGACCCTCAATCTCCTTTATTGTGCCCGCATATTCGTCCCTCTTATTATTTAAGACCTCTCTAATAGATGAGAGATCTTTTTCTGCATTCTTTAATCTTTCTTCTGTCTTTGTATATTCATTTAAGAGACCTTCATTTTCTATGAGCCTTTTCCCTTCCCTCTTTTCTGTTTCAGAGAGCATTGACTCAAGATTGTTTATCTGGTTGGTTGTGTTTGTTATGTCCGTGATAATCTTAAAGACCTCTGCCTTTTCATCTTCAAGGCTGTTCTGGATATCCTCCTGCTGCGTGAGGAGTGATTCAAAGGCATCCTCCTTTTCCTTCAGAGCGCCCTCTTTTTCCTTTAATTGAGACTCAAATTCCTCTTTTTCTTTTAATGCAAGGGTTTTCTGATACTTCTGCTGCTCAATCTCCTTTTTTATATGTTCAATCTCTGAAGAGCCCCTCTCTATCTGCCCCTTAAAAGTATTCAACTGGCCATTAAGCATCTCTATGCGGCCTTCATTTCTGTGTATTATGTTCTCAAGTTCAAAGAGCTTGCTGTCTATCTCTGAAATCTCTCTCTCTTTCTCTGCAATTAAAAGGCGCCCCTCCTCAATCTGATTTTCAATCCTGCCAATATCTGCTGTTGCCTTTATCTCTTCGTCCTTTTTGCTTGTCAGCTCTTTATTAAGGCCATCCCTCTTTTCTTCTAATGATGTAAGATTCTTTGATGCAAGCTTAAGTTCAATATCTTTAATCTCTTCTTTAAGTTTTTTATACCTCTCTGCCTTTTTTGCCTGCCTGTCAATGGAATTAATCTGTCTCTTTACCTCATTTACAATATCATTTACACGAAGCAGGTTCTGATTCGTTGCCTCAAGCTTGTTTATTGCCTCGTTCCGCCTGATTTTGAATTTCATTATGCCTGCTGTCTCTTCAATTATTGTTCTTCTGTCAGTCGGTTTTGAGCTTAGTATCTGCTCCATCCTGCCCTGTTCAATGATTGTATGCGTCTTTGCGCCAATACCGCTGTCAATCAGCAGGTCTCTAATATCCTTCAGCCTGCATGGTATTCTGTTTATAAAGTATTCACTCTCGCCAGAGCGGTAGAGCCTCCTTGTTACCTGAATCTCCTTATATTCGCCAAACCCTGCTGGAAGCTGGCCATCAACATCAGTAAGTATAATATTTACCTCTGCCATACCCAGTGGCTTTCTGTTGTCTGTGCCATTGAAGATTACATCCTCCATCTT
>JACRON010000237.1 GCA_016214425.1 Nitrospirota bacterium | reverse complement strand
CTCCAATGCATCATCTATCCAGCCTTTTTGAAAATACGCCCATGCAAGGCTGTCTAAGTAATAACCGTCATTAGGCTTGAGCTCAAGCGCTCTTTTGATTAATGAAATTGCCTCATTGAGATTAATCCCCTTCTCTGCATAAGTATAGCCGAGATAATTAAGCGCATTTGCATGTTTTGGATTAAGTTTTATCGCCTCCTTCATCTCTGAGATGCACTCATCTTTTTTGTTTAACTTATCGTATGCAACGGCAAGATTAAAATGAAGCTCGTCAAGCTTGGAATCAATCGCTAAACCCTTTTGCAACACATCTAAAGCATCATTATACTGCTCAAGCTGAATGTATGTTACACCTACAAACAGATAAACCTCTGCCTTATTTGGGTTATACTCAATCGCCCTTTTGAAATAGCTCAGGGCCTCTTCATATCTTCCTTCTTTACTATTCAGATACCCAAGCCTCACCAGTGCTTCTATATTCTTCGGGTCTGATTCAATAACCTTTTTATATTCAATAGCAGCCTTGTCATACTCCTTAATCTCTTCATATATAGTGCCGAGATAATATCTTACCTTTGCATCATCAGGTCTTGCCATCAGTACCCTAACAAACTGATCTGCTGCCTCTTTAAATCTTTTCTGCTCAACATATATAAGGCCTATCCTTAGATGTGCATCAGGCCAATATAAGCAGGTTTAAATGCAGGTTCAACCTTTAATGCTTTTTTGTAATAACTTATTGCCTTTCCCATCTTCTTCCTGTCAAAGGCAATACGGCCGATATAATAATATCCCAAAGGAGAAGACGGATTTATGCTTATGCCTTTATTGATTATTTCTTCTGCCTCATCGTATCTCTTTAAAGAACCATACAAAAGCCCGAGATTCAGATATGCCTCTATCTTATACGGATTTATCTCAATTATTTTTTTGAATATTGCAATGCCTTTATCAGCCTTTTCTGTATTTGCATAGATTTCGCCTAATAACAACAGGGCTGGAAAATATTCAGGGTCAACCTGAACAGCGCGCTCTGCATAAGCAGATGCCTCCTCAAGCTGCCCCTTTCTTGCTAAAAGGGCTGAAAGTCGGGTAAGCAAGGTAGGAGAGTCTTTGTCAAATTCTAAGGCAGTCTTATACTCCCTTATTGCAGCATTTACATCCTCAAATTCAAGTTTGTATCCAAGTATAAAGTGATAATAGGCATCTGGATGGGCAATCCTTACCTTCTTCTCTTCTAAATCCTTCTTTTCTGCAATGACAGCAGGTTTTATCTCAGCCTTCTTTGCAGTTGCACAGGAAGAAAGAAATAAGGCATTGGCAATTAGTAAAATGGTAAAAAGTAAAGTGGGGATGGAAGGATTTGTAAATGGAGGATAAGGGGGGATTACTGTGTTTTTACTGAATTTTTTCATCATAATGTTATTTAAACATAAGAGTTGTTTTTAGTCAAGGCCGAAAAGAAGGAATAGAGGGCAAAGAAAAGCACTAAATTCTAATATCTAAATCCTAAACAAATTTAATATTTTCTGAGGGCGAATACAAGATTCGCCCCTACAATCTGAATTATCTAATATTCTGTAGGGGCGAACTTTATGTTCGCCCTTGTTTAGAATTTAGGATTTTGAATTTATTATGATACTTCCTCCTCCTTTAATTCCTGAAATTCCTTTAATGTTGGAAGGTCTGTCAGATCCTTTAGGCCAAAATACTGCAAAAATTCAGGGGTTGTTCCGTACATCATAGGTTTGCCTACAATATCCATCCTGCCGATTATTTTTATAAGTTTTCTTTCCAAAAGTGTCTTTATTACACCGCCTGAATCAACGCCTCTTATCTTTTCTACCTCAGGCTTTATTATCGGCTGTTTGTAGGCGATTATTGCCAAAGTCTCCATTGCAGGCTTGGAGAGCCTTGTTGACACCTTTATCTTGTTAAGTTTCTTTATCCATGAGGCGTAATCTGGTCTTGTGGTAAGCTGATAGCCGTTTGCTATCTCTATAAGCTGCAGGCCCCTGTCCTCTTTGTTAAATTCATCCTTTAATTTAGAAGCAAGCCTCTCAATAGTCTTTTTATCAATCCCTTCTATTACATCCCTTATCCTGTTAAGCGTAATAGGCTCGCCTGATACAAATATCAGCGCCTCAATTATTGCCTTTATCTCTTTTTCATCCATCTAAATCTACTCCTTCTCCTTTAAATATCCTTATAACATCAAACTCCTTTACCTGCTGAATCCTAACAAGCCTCAGCTTCACCAGCTCCAGAAGCGCAAGGAATGTCGCTACTATAGCCATCCTTGTTTTGTCATTATCAAATAATTCTGCAAATAAAAGGCTCTCTATATTCTCAAGCCTCTCTAATATTACATTCATCCTGTCTTTTACGGAAAGCTCTTCTGCTGCAAATTCAATAGCGCCCTTTTCAGGCAGCCTTTCAATCACACTTTTTAAAGCGTCAACAAGGTCAAATAGGCTGAAGTCAAATAGCAATGGCTCTGCCTCGGGCGCTCCGTATTCCTCTACGCTTCCCTCCCTCCTAAAAACATCCCTCCAGAGATTCTCCTTTTCTTCAAGGAGCATTGCCGCATCCTTGAATTTTTTGTATTCAGACAGCCTCCTTACAAGCTCTGCCCTCGGGTCTTCGCCTTCTTCATCCTCATCTGTCTCGGTTGGAGGCAGGAGCATCTTTGATTTAATATGTATCAATGTTGCTGCCATTACAAGAAATTCGCCTGCTATATCAAGATTCAGGGACTTCATCAAATCAATATACTCAAGATACTGCTGTGTTATCAGGGCAATGGGTATATCGTATATATTTACTTCATTCTTTCTTATAAGATAAAGAAGAAGGTCTAAAGGGCCTTCAAACATGTCAAGTTTTATTTCGTAGCTCATGGTACTCCTAATGTGGTGACTCAGTAGGGTGGGCTGTGCCCACCGTTTCATCTGCTATTATTATTTGGTGGGCACAGCCCACCCTACTACTTTCAACCTTTTTAATCTAAATAGGTCTTCCCTCTCCCTCTCTTCAAGGGTGGTTCTGATATACCGAACATGCTTTTTAAGTTCAGGCACTATAACCTCGTTTAAAGCATTAATCCTTCTTGTCACCTTTTTTATCTCTTCGCCAAGTATCTTTAATCTGTTTTCTTCTGAGACCATCTTCAAGATTAAATCAATCACCTTTTCAAAGGCAGATGCAGTATCATCTAAAAATGTAGAGGTGGAAATAAGACTGTAGCCTCTTGCATCAGGGCTTCGCGCAACCTCTTTATATTCTATCTCAGAGAATCTTGTCCCCCATATATTCCTTTCAACAATATCCACCAAAATATCCCTCTTTGCAGCAAAGGATGCAGAGGCAACCTTTTCCCTGCCATCCATTGCAATAGCAACAGTCAGCTTATTCACTGCCTCCTGCATATCCCTTCTCAGCCTGTCCCTTGCAGAGACAACAGAACCCATTATAGCAAAGAACTCTTTTACCAGAGATTCTCTCTTGCTCCTCAAAAGCTCAAGACCATCCTCTGCTATTGCAATCTGGTCCTTCTTTATTAGAAGGTTCATCCTTGTTGGGCTGACTGTTTCCATAATCAAATAAATCCTAAATCCGAAATCCTAAATTCTAAACAATATCAAAATTCTAAATTTAAATATTCTAAACTGTTTTGAATTTTGAATATTCGTGCTTGTTTAAAATTTAGATATTAGAATTTAGTGTTTTCTTTTAAACACTTGACTTTTGAATCCTTACTTATAATATTTTTCAATATACTCCGTCTTTATCCTTGTCAGGCTCTCCTTGGGCAGTATCTTAAACAATTCCCAGCCTAAATTCAAGGTATCTTTTATGCTTCTTTCAATATCCCCCTGATTTATGAATCTGTTTTCAAATTCCTCTGCAAACTTTAAAAACCTTTTGTCAATTTCACTTAAACCTGCCTCACCCACAATTGCTTCAAGCCTCCGCAAATCCCTTCCCTTTGCATAAGCAGCATAAAGCTGGTCAGCGGCATTCCTGTGGTCTTCCCTTGTCTTCTCCTTTCCAATTCCGCGGTTCATAAGCCTTGAAAGACTTGGAAGCGGGTCAATAGGCGGATAAACCCCCTTTCTGTGCAGCTCCCTTGAAAGCACAATCTGGCCTTCTGTAATATATCCAGTTAAATCAGGGATTGGATGGGTTATGTCATCATCAGGCATGGTTAATATCGGCAGCTGCGTAACAGACCCCTTTTTCCCTTTGATCCTTCCTGCCCTTTCATATATAGTTGCCAGGTCTGTATACATATAACCAGGATAGCCCCTTCTTCCTGGTATCTCCTCCCTTGCAGCGCCAATCTCCCTCAATGCCTCGCAGTAATTCGTCATGTCAGTCAGGATTACCAGGACATGCATGTCATAATTGAATGCAAGGAACTCTGCTGTGGTTAATGCACATCTTGGAGTAAGCAGTCTTTCTATTGTCGGGTCATCAGCAAGATTTAAAAATATAACTGAATTCTGCAATGCGCCGCTTTTTTCAAACTCCTCATGGAAAAACGCAGCATCTCTAAAGGTGATACCCATTGCTGCAAAGACAACAGCAAATTCCCCACCCTCCCTTTTTTCTTGCTGTGAGGAAGAAAGAACCTTTGCCTGTCTGAGTATCTGGCTTGCAATCTCCTTTGCAGGAAGACCTGCGCCGGAAAAAATGGGAAGCTTCTGCCCGCGGACAAGCGTATTCAGTCCGTCAATGGTTGAAATGCCTGTCTGAATAAAGTCAGATGGGTTGTCTCTTGCAACAGGATTAATAGGCATACCAACAATATCATTGCGCACCTCTGGTATTATTGCTGGGAGAGCATCAATAGGTTCTCCGATTCCATTAAACCTTCTGCCGAGCATAACAAGAGAAAGATTCAGTTTTGCAGAATACTCGCTGAATCTTACAGATGTGCCTGATACATCCATGCTCACAGTTGTCTCAAGAACCTGCACCACTGCATATCTTTCAGATACCTCTATTACCTGACCTGTGCGGTCTTTGCCGTCAGGGAGGATGATGGTCACCATCTCGCCGATAGATGCCTTTGGCACATCCTCTAAAAATAAAAGAGGTCCTGTAATCCTTGTTATGGTTTTGTATTCTCTGGTAATTAAGTCCATTTAATTTTTTATTTTGCAATTTGCATTTTAAATTTGCCGATTATCTCTTCTGCCCGGCCGCAGAAGCCTTCTGTCTTCATCTCCTTCATCTGCACAAGCTCATTTTTTGCAGGATGATTAAGCACATCTTCAAGAGGAGCGCCCTTTTTAAGCATTGCCTCAAGCTCTTTATAGTAGAACAGAAATGCCTTAAGCATCCAGTACTGCTTTTCTGGCGGGCAGAAGGCATCGGTCTCTGAAAAGGCATTCTGCCTTAAGAACTCCTCCCTTATCATCCTTGCCACCTCAAGTATAATCCGCTCTGAATCTGGTATTGCATCAATCCCAACAAGCTGGACAATCTCTGAAAGCTCCTCCTCCTTTTGCAAAAGGAGCATAAGCTCATGCCTTAACACATTCCAGTCTTCAGCGATATTCTCTGTATACCATTCGTGCAGATATTCTATATAAAGGCTGAAGCTCCTCATCCAGTTTATAGCAGGAAAGTGCCTCCTGTGCGCCAGGTCAGCATCAAGCGCCCATAGGGCGCCTGCAATGCGCATGGATGCCTGCGTAACAGGCTCTGAAAAATCACCGCCTGGCGGCGAAATTGCAGATACAATTGTAATAGAGCCGTAACGCTCATCCTTGCCAATGCACCTTACCCTGCCGCCCCTTTCATAAAAATTTGCAAGCCTTGTTGCCATGTATGTTGGATAGCCTTCTTCACCTGGCATTTCTTCCAGCCGCGATGATATCTCACGGAGCGCCTCTGCCCATCTGG
>JACRON010000225.1 GCA_016214425.1 Nitrospirota bacterium | reverse complement strand
TCCATCAAGAGAGATAGAGTCTGCAAAGGAGATTGCAGGATTACTCGGTGTAAAACACATACTGATTACATCAAATGAGCTTGATGTCCCGGGTTTCTCGGCTAACCCGACAAACCGATGCTACTTCTGCAAAAGCGAGCTCTTTCAAAAGCTAAAGGAAAAGGCAAAAGAGCTAAAATTAAATCATGTAGCAGACGGCAGCAATTATGACGACATAAAGGACTACAGGCCCGGAAGGGATGCAGCAAGGGAGCTTGACATAAGAAGCCCATTAATTGAAGCAGGGCTTACAAAGAATGAGATAAGGGCATTGGCAAAAGGTTTAAATCTGCCGAACTGGGACAAGCCATCTTTTGCATGTCTGTCGTCAAGATTCCCCTATGGGACAGAGATAACGGCTATGCGGTTAAAACAGATTGAAAATTGCGAGAATATTATCAGGGAGATGGGCTTCAGGCAGTTCAGGGTTCGTTATCATAATGAGATTGCAAGGATAGAGGTTGGCAGGGATGAACTGCAAAGATTCTATGATAATAAAATAAGGGATAATATTATTAATGGTTTCAAGGCTAATGGTTTTGTATATATCACCCTTGACCTTGAAGGTTACAGAACAGGCAGCATGAACCAGCCGTTATTGATAGGAGGTGAGAGCCATGCAAATTAAGATGAAGGTCAGCGGTGTATTATTAGACCCGAATACAAGCTCCTATATAGTGCTCTTAAAGGATGAGAACAGCACAAATGACCCCCTGCCAATATGGGTTGGCCGTTCTGAAGGGAATGCAATAAATTTTGTTTTAGAAGGCGTTATTCCGCCAAGACCAATGACGCATGATTTGCTGAAAAATATACTTGATACAATGGAGATAAGGGTTGAAAAGATTGTTGTAACTGACCTTAAAAACAATACCTACTATGCAGTTATCTATCTCAATTCAAACGGCGACGAAATAACCATTGACTCAAGACCAAGCGATGCTATTGCGCTTGCAATAAGAATGGATGCGCCGATATATGTGGATGATATGGTAATTAAAAAGAGGACGGCAGAGAGCCTTGACAGATGGCTTGAAAATCTTAAGCCAGAGGATTTCGGGAAATATAACGCATAATAAATAAGAGGCGGCTGCGGTCTGGCAAAATTCAATGAAAAGTGAGCTGATACTACAACAATTAGAGGAGCTGGCAGAAAAGCTGTCAATCAAGGTTTCATACGACTCCCTGCGGGAGGGAAATATCAACACAAAAGGCGGCATCTGCAGGGTGGAAAATAATTACAGAATCCTTGTGGATAAAAGGCTCCCTGCAAGGGAAAAGGTAGATGTTATTGCCAGATGCATCTCAAAATTTGACTTAAGCCAATATTTCATAGCCCCTGAAGTAAGGGAATTGATAATTGCATACAGCTATGAACCAGATAATTCTCAAGATACTGCTTATCAGAGTATGGACTGATAAAAAATAATTTTAGCGTTTGTATAAAATGGCAGAAAAAAAGATACTCATAATAGAAAGCAGCGAGACATTTTCAGACTATATTGTTGAGATGCTAAAAAGGGTTGGGTTTAAAACCCTTGTTGCTGCTGACGGCGATGAAGGCATAGATGCAGCAAGAAAAGAGAATTTTAATCTCATCCTTCTTTCTGTAGAGCTTCCAAAAGAAAACGGCTATTTAATCTGCAAAAAGTTCAAAGAGGATAACGAACTAAAAAAGATTCCGCTGATCCTGATGTCCTCCGAGGCAAAAAAGAACGATTTTGAACAGCACAAAAAGCTCAAGGTCAGGGCTGATGATTATCTTAAAAAGCCTTTTGCTAAAAGGGAGCTGATTGCCTCAATTGCAAACCTAATTGGCTGCGAGATTCCGATTGAGATCTATTGCATGCTGGAGGAAAGGGTTGAGGCGCTTATAAAAGAGAAAGATATCCTTGAAAAGGATTCAAAGAATAAAGAAAAACTGATATTTGAACTCAGGGAAAGATTAAATAAAACATCAGGAAGTTCAAATATTGATGTTGAAAAGCTGCAGAAGGAATTGATTGAAACAAGAAGAGAGATGGAAGAGGCAAAGAAGGAGATAATGCTGCTTACGCAGAAGAATGAAGCCTTCTCAGAAAAGATTGATGAGATCAATAAGGAAAAGAAGGAGCTTATAAAGAGCTCCATTGCTGATTTTGCAGACAGGGACAAAAGAGAGGCTGATTTGAAAAAGAGGATATCGTACATTGAAAAGGATATCCACGAACAAAAGCATCAGATAAAAAAGGCATTGGAAAACGCCATTTCATCCTTAAAGGAGTAATAAAGAAATGACCGTTGATGAAACACTCAAATTGATTCAGGACTGCAGGGAAAAGAATATAAGGATAAATATAAAATATGCCAACCTGGAGGGCGCCAGTTTGACTGATGGTATATTTATAAATGCAAACCTTGAAGGCGCAAACCTTGAAGGCGCAAATTTGGAAAGGGCGAACCTGAGATACGCCAACCTTGACGGCGCTAATCTTAAGTTTGCAAACCTCAGGTTTGCTAATCTTGAAGGCGCAAATCTTGGTTATGCAAGCCTCCTTAATGCAAATCTTAAATATGCAAATCTTAAATATGCAAATTTTATTGGTGCGAGCCTGCGGCATGCCAATCTTGAAGGAGCCAACCTCTGGAATATGAAGATAGAGACCTCTCAAAAGGACGACATTATAAATGCACTCGGCGTCCTTATTAAGGATCGGGAGCGCAGGGCTGAGAGGACGGAGTAGGTTAAGGTGTCGGGTTTAGTCTTTCCTGCAAAATTCGCCTTTGTCCTTGATAATTTTATCAGGCGCTATCTTGTAAATATGAAAGGTGTATTAAAGGACGCATCTCTAAATGAGGGAATGAATGTCCTTGAGATAGGATGCGGCCCCGGTTTTTTCACACCACATCTTGCAAAGGCAATCGGCTCTGGCAAGCTGTATGCAGTTGACATACAGCAGGAGATGATAAACAAATTAGCCAGAAAGATTCCGCTAAACAGCAGTAATAATGTAATTACAATGGTTGGAGATGCCTCATCCTTAAAGATAAAAGATAATGAAATTGACCTTATATTTGCATACTACACATTCCATGAGTTTGCTGATAAGGAAAAATCAGTAAAGGAGCTTTACAGGGTATTGAAAAAGGGAGGAACACTTTTTATTGCAGAACCAAGATTAGAGGTATCACGAGAAAAAATGGATTATACAATACACCTTTTTCTTAATACAGGTTTCAGGCTCCTATGCGACAAGCCAAAGCTGTTTAGCTGGCATGTTAAGATGGAAAAATTTTAAACCAGAAAACTTCTCATCTTTATATCTCTTTAAAATAAAAATATCTAATGACATTTTAATCTACATCTGCTATTGACAATCCCTTTTAAATAGTATACATTTGTATATATGAAAGAATTAACCCCAAGACAGAGGAATATTTTTGAGTTCCTTATCAAATTCATAAAGAAGCACGGTTATCCGCCGACTGTGCGTGAGATTGGGGGGCATTTTGGATTCCTCTGGCCTGCTGCAAGAGGGCATCTGCAAGCTCTTGAGCGAAAGGGATTTATACGAATAAACCCGCTAAGGTCAAGGGGCATAGAGGTTAAAGGAATAAAGGAGGCAGCAGGGCTCACAGTGCCTGTTATAGGGAAGGTAACTGCAGGAAAACCGATACTTGCTGTTGAAGATATAGAAGGGCACATGCTTATTGATAAAACACTCTTTAAGGCAGAGGAGGCCTTTTCTTTAAGGATAAAAGGGGAGAGCATGATAGAGGCAGGGATATTGGATGGAGATTATGTGATAGTAAAACCGCAGACTTCAATTGAGAGCGGAGAGATAGCCGTTGCATTAATCGGAGATGAGGCTACTGTAAAGAGGATTTATATAAAAAAGGCGCAGATAATCCTTAAACCAGAAAATAAGGATATGAAGCCTATAGCTTATAATCCTGATAGTGTAAAGATTATTGGAAAGGTCATAGGTGTTGTGAGGAAGATATAATGGATATCGGAGAGGCTATAAATGTCATTGCCTCCTTTGGCATGCCTTATAAGATAAAGCCACTTAAGTTCAAATGGTCTGGAAGGCTGTTTGAGATTAAGGAGATTACATATCTGTGGAAATCAAGAGAAGGAAGGGCTGAGATATATCACTTTTCTGTATCTGATGGAAAGGCACTATATGAGCTGACCTTTGATACAGGTTCACTCCTCTGGAGGCTTGAGCGGCTTGAGGCATAAAATAATCATGTGCGTAGATATGGATGCCTTTTTTGCCTCTGTTGAGCAGCAGGCAAATCCGCATCTCAGAGGAAAACCAATAGCTGTTACTGGTTCAAGCGCAAGAACAGTTATAACAACAGCATCGTATGAGGCAAGAAAATTCGGCGTAAAAACAGGGATGAATATTTATGAGGCAAAAAAGGCATGCCCGCATCTCATCCTTGTTACAGGTGATAATGAAAAATATACCCATACCTGCAAGGAGCTGACAAAGATATATAATAGGTTCACACCTGATGTAGAGGTCTACTCCATTGATGAGGCATTCCTTGACATAACAACAACACATCATCTCTTTGGAGGGCCTGAGGCAATCGGCATCTCAATTAAAAAAATAATCAAAGACAGATTCGGCATAAACTGCACTGTTGGCATTGCGCCAAATATATTAATTGCAAAGCTTGCAAGCGATATATCAAAACCTGACGGATTAAGATGGATAAGGATAGAGAATGTTGAGGGCATATTGGAAAATCTTTTAGTAAAAGAGCTCTGGGGCATTGGTTCAAAGATTTCAGAGAGGCTTGCAGCGCTTGGCATAAAAACCTGCGGCGAGCTTGGCAGGGCATCAGCAAGCCTTTTACGAAACAGGTTCGGAATTATAGGCGAGACCCTGAAATTAATGGGAATGGGCATCTGCAGCAGGCCTGTTATTTCAGATGAGGAGGAGCCAAAATCAATAGGCCACAGCATGACCCTTCCCAAAAATATAGGAGACAGGGATGAAATAAAGGCTTATATTTTGAAGCTCAGTGAGATGGTTGGAAGGCGGGCGAGGAGATACAGATATTCAGGCAGAAAGGTCTCCCTTACATTAAGATATCCTGACTTTGAAACCTTTACAAAGCAGACAACACTATCTCAATATGCAAATGATACGCATATCATATACAAAAGCGCCGCAGATATACTCGGCAGGATAAGATTAAGGGATAAGATAAGACTCATTGGAGTCTGCCTTTCTGATATAAAAACAGACAAGCCTTCTCAGCCTTCATTATTTGAAATTGAAAGAAGGAGAAAGGAACTTCTTAATATAATGGATGCTGTTAATGACAGGTACGGAGATTTTAAACTTACATGGGCATCTTATATCATGCAGGAAAAAGACACAGGCGTAATATCCCCTGCATGGAGGCCGGCAGGCATCAGATTATTTGCCTAATTCCTTCATAATCTTTCTCTCTGCAAGTATCCCTGATGCAACAACAGATTCAATTCCGCCGCCTGGAATAGTCCAGTGACCTGCAAGATAAAGGTCATTAATTGGCGTCTCTATCTGCAGCCTGTTTGCGCCAATATGGTCAATTCCCTGCGCCCAGCCAAATGCAGCGCCTTTATCATTGCCTGTGTACCTCTCAAGCGTTAATGGCGTTGCAGAATCCTGTATAACAATATGACTTGAAAGATTCGGCATTATTCGCTCTGCCATCTTAATCAGCCTCCCTGCCTCTCTATCCTTGCACTCTTTCCAGTTTTCTTTATAATCATAGCCTGCCTTTGTCATTAATATAAGCGAATGACAGCCCTTTGGCGCCATATCTGGATTTGTTAATGTATATATTATTGTCTCAAAAGAGGCATTGGGAGAGCAGATATCGCTATTAATATCAGAAAATGTTTTTTCAATATCAAAAGAAGGATATGCGCCTATGCTGTGCTCAAGCCCGAGCTTTTTTAAATCTAAATCAATGCCAAGATATACAAGAAAGAATGACACAGAAGGCAGCATCTTTTCTATTTTGTTTGTAAACTCATCTTTTAGATTTTCTTTTCCTACAAGCTCAAAAAAGGTTTTTTTTGCGCTGATATTTGATACTATCTTTTTTGCACGAAATACCCTCCCATCCTCTGTAACAATACCTGCTGCTCTGTTATCCTCTATAATTATTTTATCTGCTAATGTATTATAGATTATCTCTCCGCCATCGTTTTTAATTGACCCTGCCAATGCATCAGGAAATTTTTGCGTCAGTCCTTTAACACGATACCCGCCATTCATGCCGTATGTAATAATCATTGTGCTCATGCTAATAGCAGATACTTTAGACGGCGGCAGGCCCATGAACGCGCACCTGTCGCAAAGGATTGCCCTTACCTTTTCATCCTGAACATATTCGTCAAGAAGCCCTTTAAAGGTCTTGTTCTTATATTTATGGAAGAGAGGGTATTTTGCTTCAATGCGGACATCCTTCCATATAATATCTGCGGGAAGTGTCATCACTACATGATGGAGCTCCTTCATAATGGAAAAGAGTTCAGAGATAGCCTTTGCATCCTTTGTAGAAAGGCTCTGGAGGTCTGAAATAAATAAATCTATATCTGCCTTAACATCAAACCTAAAATCAGGAAAGATATCTGTGCGGATTGGGTCAAGCCGTGTAAACTCAATCTCCTTTTCCAGGCCGAGCCTTTTTAATGCCTGCCATATCCATCCGCCATTATGGCATCCGCTTATCGCATCAAGCACAGAATCAAACCAAAAGTCTTTTCTTTTAAATGATGTGGCATATCCGCCTGGAATGGAGTGCTTTTCAATTACCAATACCTTTAGGCCGTCTTTGGCAAGCAGTGCGCCTGCGGTCAGGCCACCCATGCCCGCGCCGATTATAATAACATCATAATTCACACCCAATTAATAACATACTTATATACATAAGGCAAGATGTAAGCTATAACGTTGGCATGTTAAAAGCCTTATACAGTCTTCTCACAATAGGCAATAAGCATAAGGTAATAACCAGCATTACTGCAAATGACAGCCCTTCACCTTTAGCCCCTTTCCCTTTGCCGCCCTCCTTCACAAACCCGCACCCGCTGCCGCCAGAGGCAGAGGCATCGCCGCCACTTCCAGAGCCGCCGCCATCATCGTCCAAGATAGTCAAGGTTGCCGTGCTCTGTGAGCCAATTACCGCCCCATTTGTCGGATTTAATAGCGCAAGATTTATTGTCTCGCTGCTTTCAACAGCAGTATCATTAGTAATAGATACTGTAAAGGTTTTGGATGTTGTTTCGCCATCTGCCCAACTAAGTGTGCCATTTGCTGAAGTATAGTCGCTGCCTGCTGTGGCAGTGCCGTTGCTTGTAGCATAGTCCACTGACACGGCGCCAGTACCGCTACCAATCCTTGTTACAGTGACAGTAGCTGTAGCGCTGGACTCTGAAACACTGTAAGTGGCAGAGCTAAATTGCAAGACTGGAACCGGCGGCCCGCCTTCACCTTCATACGCCCCTAAATCAGGCGCAGAGCCTTTATAACTTAATGTTCCCCATGTAGAATCAACAACAACCTGACCTGCATCTATTAACTGGCTGTTGCTGTTTAAGTGAAAATCACTGCCCTCGCTCACAAAGTCCGGAGTAGCTGTTACATTATTATAAAATGTCGCTCCATAAGTTGACTCCGATGTTGATAGAGACATACATATATTGGAATATAATATCATATTAGCCTGATTTGGATTCTCTACCCCTGTTGTCCAATCCTTATATAGAATCTGGTTGTGATGAACCACTGTATTTGTTGTTACTCCCCTTATGTGAACATTTAAAGAGTTTGGACAGTATGTAGTATCGCCATAGTTGTAATACATAATATTATTGGCAATTATATTATCATTCTGGCTTGCGCCATCCATAAACACTATTGCCCTGCCACCATTATGGTAAATCGCGTTATTATAGATAAGATTATGATGTGCACCGTATCCGGTCAGTCTGCTTATTTCAATTCCAGGTGATGGATCAGAATTAGTGCCGGCCCTGTTGCCATCATAGATTACATTCCTTCTAATAGTATTGTAATCACCGGAAATCTGTATACCTGGTTTATAATTAGTAATTGTTTTATTCTTTGCAGCATCTCTTATTATATTCCCCTCAAACAAATTATTTGTGCATGCTGCATAAGAATCGCTTACTACTGCCCACCCAATTCCCCAGCCACCATCCATAATATTATTCATCCATTGGTTATAACTGGCGTTGTTCTTTGTTAATGCTGTATCATGGCTTCCTCTTCTAAGTAAAGAGTATTGTATTATATTGTAGTTGGCTCCTGTTGTAGAACCGACTGTCTGCATAGCAGACCCGGCATCTATGTTTGCTGACCCAAAATCATGGCTATAAACCCCATGAACTAAATTATAAGTCCCGGCTACAAGAGGTCCCCAACTAATATTACCACTACCATCAAATTCACAGTTCGTAAGGGCATTATAGCTGCCACTTATATATACCATGTTATCATTATAATCGCTCGTTACAGTTATACCATCTATAACAACATAATTATAAGATATTGAAATGGGGATGGTACTGCTTGAGGTAATATTAACTACACTGCCGGGCTCAGCCATGATGACAATCTTATTATCAACACCTGCACTGCCAGAACGAACAGGGCGAATGTAGTCATTCGCATAGCTGCCGCCGCTTATTATAATCACACGGCCAGAGGAGGCTAAGTCCCTCGTATTTATAGCATAGCTTATTGTCCTGCAAGGGCTTGCAAGTGTCCCACAGGTTGAATTGTCAGTCCCAGTTGTGCCATTTACATAGTAGGGTGTATAGTTTCTTGTTGTAGTTGTTGCTGTGTTTGAGTATGTAGAGTAAGCTGGACTTGTATCGCCTTTGTATGACCTTACCCTAAAGCTATATGAGGTGTTGTTTCTTAAACTAAATACAGGATACTGAGACGCTGTATTGTCTTGCGGGTCTTTATAATGGCTCTCTGTAACCCAGTACGGTATTGTTGCTATCTCTGTCCAGCTTGAATACCTGCTGTCAGCAGAAGATTGTATCTCAATCTTATATCCATAACCAGCGTCTGCTACTGCTGACCAAGTCAGGTTAATCTGATTCGGCCCCTTTGCCGCCGCTGTTATAACTGGCGCATCAAGAGCCCAAACTGATGCAGCATATGCTATAACAACTAAAAATAACAATAATTGAATTATCTTTCTCATACTTTTATACCTCCATATTTCTCATTAAGAGCAACAAGACATATCTAACTATGGTTTACAGTTTGCAGTTAAATTTATAGAACACCCTTTTTGCTAAGGCTATCCCCGCCAGTGCAATAATCAGCATCATTATCAGACCGATGTCTGTGGCTTTGATGCTCTGACCCTTTGACCCTCTGCTACTATTGTTGTCCTTCACAAACCCACATCCTCCACCACCAGAAGAGGAATCTCCGCCTGAACCACCGCCGCCATTAGCAGGCGCGTTATTTACAGTTAAGGTATAGGCGTGGCTATCGGAGTTCAGGCTATTGCCTGTTTCGCTGACGCGGATTGTAAAGGTGTATGTTCCAGCTTGTGTTGGTGTGCCTTCAAAATGCCCAATGACTTCAAGCATCATTCCCGACGGAAGATTTCCACTTGTAACCTCCCACAATGCCTGTGAGGGCAAATTTGTGGCTCCTACGCTAAAATCAAAAAAATACGCAGCGCCAACTGTTGCATCAGATAATGAAGTAGCTGTAATCTGAACCTTTGTAATTGTAAGAACGAAGTCCCTTGTTGCTGTATGGCTAGCGCTATCTTGCACCCTGATTGTCAAATTGAATGTCCCGCTCTGTGTTGGTGTGCCTGAAATTACACCATCATTGCCAGAATTGGTGAGTGTTAAACCAGTTGGCAAAACGCCGCTCTGGATTGACCATGAATAAGGCGGGGTTGAATTTTGTCCTGTTGCTTGAAGTGTGGCATTATAGGCATAGCCGATTGTCCCGGAAGGGAGGCTTGAGGTTATGATTGTTAAAGATGCGGGCTGGAGATTTATTGTTAGATTATAGTCTTGAGTGTCAGTGCGGGTATAAGCATCGCTAACCTGTATGGTAAAAGTGGATGTTCCCTGAGCAGTTGGTGTGCCTGAAATATTTCCTGTAGATGAACTTAGTGTTAGTCCGTTTGGCAATGAGCCGTTTGTAAGAGACCATGTGTACGGCTGAACCCCTCCAGTAGCCTGAATGGTCTGATTATATGATGCGCCTACAGTGCCATTTGGAAGGGTTGTTGTCTGAATAACTGGCGCCTGCGTATAGGCTATCCGCACAATCCTGCTTCCGCTTGAACCATAGCTCTGAACATAGTAGATTGCACCATCAGGTCCAACTGCCCAGTCAGGGACAGCGGTAAATCCTGTGCCGAAATTAGTGGCGTCCACACCTGCAACCAGATTCCAGTTGCTGCCATTCCATCTCAACACACGCAGGTTTCCTGTGTAATAATCATTAAAGAAGAAATTGCCATTAAATTCCGTTGGAAGGCTTGCATCGTTCGGGTAGTTTACGCCTTTATAGACAACACCGCCAATAACCGATGCGCCCCCTGGATTAGGATAGTCATAGATAGGGGCTGTGCCGTTCTGGCCGCCGCAACCAGTATTAGGACCTGTTACATTGCCTTCCCAGTATGGCCAGCCAAAGTTTTCACCGCCAGTTGAGATATCAACCTCCTCCCTTGTGCTTAAACCCACATCGCCTATAAATAGGGCGCCTGTATCGGGATGAACATTGAAGCGAAAGGGATTGCGAAGTCCGTATGCCCAAACAATTTTTTCATTATTATTAGTTGCGTTTACAAAGGGATTATTAGCCGGAGCAAGTGTTGCTCGGTCAGCAGGATTGATTGAGGCATCCACTTTTATGCGAAGTATATTTCCCTTTAGCAAAGTCCTGTTCTGCGCATCGCAAGAACTTGCATCATCGCCCACACTTATATAGAGCGTTTTGTCTAATCCAAACCGCAATGTCCCTCCATTATGATTGCTTGCGCTATCAGGGATATCATTTATAAGAATGAATTTTGAGTTAGGGTCAATGCTGTTATTAGAAAATGTATATCTTGCAACATGGGCAACATTACCGCTTGCAGTGTAATAGACATAGATATACGGCCTTGTAGAAAAATCTGGGTCAACAGCTATGCCAAGAAGTCCTCTTTCATTACCATTCGTATTGACACCAGCTACTGTTAATAAGGTTGTGGCTGTGCCGCTTGACACCAATTTTATTGCCCCTGCCTGCTCTATAACAAGTATCCTTCCATCAGGCAGAAAGGCCATGCCAACAGGGCTGCTCAGGCCTGTAACAACATTGGATTCTGTGAAGCCTGTTGGAAGCGTGCCTGCAAAGGTTGATGATAAAAATAAAAGTGAAAATAGAATAATAAAGAGCATTGAAAAAACCTTTTTTGTTGATAGCTTCATTGTCCCCTCCTGGTATAAAAATATCGGTTAATTTGTAGGCGGCAATTTCCATGGCCGATGGCAGATGCCGATGGCAAGGGCATCGGTATTGCCATTACCCCATGAGCTGGTTGTCCCTGCAACATAGAGCCTGCTGCCGGACACTGCAATCTGTTGGGCTGAATCGGCACTTGAGCCGCCCCATACCTGCTCCTCGCGCACTGCTCCGGTTGCCGCATCCACGCGCAGCAGAACAATGTCGTCGTTTGAATTGCGATTGGTGGTGCCCGCTACAAGCAAGGTATTGTCTACTGGGTCATAACCCAGTGCACGCGCTCGCTCGTTGCTGGAGCCTCCCCACTCAGATTCCCAGAGCATGCTGCCCGAAGAATCAAATGCCCAGAGCATAAGCTGATAGTCAGTAAGTGTTACCTTGCGCCAGCCAGCAGCGAATACCCGTAAACCATCCGATGCAAGACCGAGTATCTCCCTGTAATCGCTGCCATCACCAACATAGCTCCTCCATTTCACACTGCCGTTGCTGCGATTGAAGGCTGCCACTACGCCCTGAGCCGCTCCAAAAATACCGCTGCTATTCCAGCTACCGCCAACTATTATCACATCATTCCAAAGCACAAGGTGGCCGTTAGCCGCATCAAGACCACCACTGTCAAGGGAATTGTGCCATAGCTCCGATAGGTTAGCCGCATCAAGCGCATACACCCGCAGCTCCTGATTACCGCCTTGACCCTGCCCCCACCCAGAGACAAAGACCGTCCCGCTGTCCACTGCCACACCATCAATCTCATCCCAGCCGCCGCTGTCCCATGTCCATTCATTGCCAATCACCGCACCCGTCGCACCATCAAAACGCAGCAGCACTGCGGTCGTGTTTAAGTCTAAAACATTGCTTGTGCGCCGCATGCCGCCAACCCAGATTACACCATCAGGAGCCTCAGTCACCACAAAGGCCTCATCGCTCAGGCCACTGTCCCAACGCCCTTCCCAAAGGATATTCCCATCAGGGGAGAGCCTTCGCAGCACTAT
>JACRON010000224.1 GCA_016214425.1 Nitrospirota bacterium | reverse complement strand
GCAACAGGCGCCTTTATTGGAACGCCTGCATCCATAAGCGATAGGGTGCCTGCGCAGACAGTTGCCATTGAGGAAGAGCCGTTTGATTCAAGTATATCGGATACAACACGCAGTGTATATGGAAATTCATCCTTTGAAGGAATAACAGCCTTCAGCGCCCTCTCTGCCAGCGCGCCATGTCCAATCTCTCTTCTGCCGGGGCTTCTTAACGGCTTTACCTCGCCAACGCAGAAAGGGGGAAAGTTATAATGCAGCATAAAGGTCTTTTTGGTTTCGCCCTCCAGAGCGTCTATCCTCTGCTCATCCAGCGCTGTCCCAAGAGTGGCAACAGACAGGCTCTGTGTCTCGCCCCTTGTAAATATGGCAGAGCCGTGAGTTCTCGGCAAAACGCCAACCTCAGAGGTTATATGCCTGATATCCTTATATCCCCTGCCGTCAGCCCTTTTATTTTTATCTAAAATCATCCTCCTTACTTCATTCTTTTCAATCTCCTGGAAGATGACAGTAATCTCCTTTGTTATATCCTCCTCTTCCTTTTTCAGATGGATATGGAGGTCATCAAGGATTTTATCAAGATGCTCCTGCCTTGACGCCTTGCCCGGAATCAATATTGCCTCACGAATCCTTCCAAGCGACATTTCTTTTATCTTTTCTTCCAATTCTTTATTGATTGACAGAGGCTGCACCTCCATCTTCTTCTTCCCTACAAGAGCCTTTAATTCAAGCTGAATATCAATCACCTTTTGAATCTCTCTATGAGCTAAGCCAATGGCCTCAAGCATCACATCCTCTGGCAGTTCATTTGCGCCGCCCTCAACCATCATTACTGCATCCCTTGTGCCTGCGACTATCAGGTTCAAATCGCTTCTTTCAATCTCTGTAAATGACGGGTTTACTACAAACTCGCCCTCAATCCTTCCTATTTTAACAGCGCCAACCGGGCCGTTAAATGGTATATCAGAGATTGTCAGCGCTGTTGAGGCGCATATTATCCCGAGGAAATCGGATGAATTGGTCTGGTCAGCGGAAAGAACTGATGCAATAACCTGCGTATCATTAAAAAAATTATCAGGGAACAAAGGCCTGATAGGCCTGTCAATCAACCGGCTGACAAGTATCTCCTTTTCGCTTGGCCTTCCTTCCCTTTTAAAGAATCCGCCAGGAATCTTGCCTGCTGCATACGCCTTCTCCTGATAATCAACTGTAAGGGGCAGAAAATCAATCCCCTCTTTTGCCTCATCTGATGCAACTGCAGTAGCAAGGACAACTGTATCGCCATATTGGCCGACAATTGCGCCATGCGCCTGCTTTGCCATCCTTCCATATTCTAAAGAAACCTTGTAGCTCCCAAATTCTGCTTCAATCTTTTTTATCATTTTTATTTATTCTCCGTTGCGTAATATAACTAAGTTAATATATTTTTTACTTTCTTAAACCAAGCTTGCTGATTACATTCTGATATCTGCCCATATCCTTGCTTTTCAGATAATCAAGCAGCTTTCTCCTCTTGCTGACAAGCATCAGCAGACCTCTTCTTGAATGGTGGTCCTTCTTATGAATACTAAAATGCTCTGTAAGATAAGATATCCTTCCGCTCAAGATAGCAATCTGCACCTCAGGAGAGCCTGTGTCAGCATCATGAGTCCTATATTCTGAGATTATGTTTTGCTTCTGCTCTTTTACTAATTTCATCTTTTCACCTCCCCTCTATAATCAGAGTCAAAGGGTCAGAGTGTCATAGAGTCAGAGTTGCTTTGATGCTTTGACTCTAAGTGCCTTATGCCAAGACCCTGTCAATCTTTATGATTGCTTCTTTCTCACCCAAACCCTCTATCTGTGAGCTGTTGTATTTTGCTATGCCAACAGCCGTAAGTTTTTCATCTGAATATATTCTAACTTTTTCATTAAGCTTAAAGTCAAGGGATATCTTTTCAATAAATGATGCAGTTATCGGCATCCCGTTTTTCACCTTATCCTCAAAGCCCTTTTTAATCCTGATTTCAGGCATAAAACCCAATGCCTCGTCTATTTTAATAATCCTGCCTTTCCCAAGGTCATCTATATTAACAGCATCATTAATTTCAAATTGGCCTGAGGCAGTCCTTATCAAGCTGAACATATGCGCCGCTGTCCCAAGCCTATCTCCAATATCAGAGCAGAGGGAGCGGATATAAGTCCCCTTTGAGCATACCACATTAAATGCAATAAAAGGAATATCAATCTTTGTAAGGGAAATTTCTTTGATAAAAACATCCCTCGGTTTAATCTGAACATCCTTGCCTTTTCTTGCAAGCTCATACGCCCTGACACCATCAACCTTTACTGCAGAATATGCAGGCGGTGTCTGGGAAATCTTTCCAGTAAATTCTTGTAACACCTTCTCTATTTTATCCTTGTTTAGCTCTGGAATCCCATTTTTTTCAATAACCTTTCCTGCTGCATCAAGCGTGTCTGTCTTCTCACCGAGCTTCATTACTACCTGATATTCTTTGTCGCTCTCATTTATATAACGGATAACCTTTGTCGCCTTGCCAAGAGCAATTGGCAGAACCCCGGTTGCATCAGGGTCAAGTGTGCCGAGGTGGCCTGCCTTTTTAATTTTTAAGACCCTCTTTATTTTATTCACTACATCAGCAGATGTCCAGCCTTTTTGTTTGTTGATTACTAAGAAGCCATCCATAATACAAAACGCATTAATTTATGCTAAATAAATCTCCCCTAACCCCTCTTTTTCTAAGAGGGGGAACACACCCCTTTATCCCCTCTTAATAGAGGGGAAAGTTTCCCCCTTTGAAAAAGGGGGATTAAGGGGGATTTTAAGAGGTTAACATTACACAATCATGCAATAGGACTCATTGCTACCCCAGCCTTCTGCCTTTTAGATACTACCCTCTTAATCTCATCTGCTGCTGCCTGCACAACCTTTTCCTTTACCTCATTAAGGCTTCCATTTACAGTGCAGCCGGCAGCATACTTATGCCCGCCTCCGCCGAATTTCAATGCAAGCCTTGTTACATCTATTGTCCCCCTTGACCTGAAGCTTATCTTATACAAATCCTCTTTAGATTCCCTGAAAAGGATGGCTACCTCCACGCCTTTAACAGAACGGGGAAAATTTATAAAATCCTCAACATCCTCCACTGTAGTGTTAGTAGCAGCATAATGGGCAGAAGTTACTGTCACCCATGCAATCTTTCCTGTGCTGTCAATCTCCATCTCATCTAAAAGCATACCGAGCAGTTTCAGCCGATGGAATGTATTGGTTTCATATATCTGCTTGCCTATCCACCATGGATTAAGGCCTGTATCAATAAGCTCTGCTGAAACCCTTAGTACGGCTGAATTGGTATTTGAATATCTGAAAGAGCCTGTTTCTGTAAGGAGTGTGGTATATATGGCTGTTGCAATATTCTTATCTATCTTTATCTTCAATGCCTTTGCAAGCCTGTAGATTATATCGCCTGTTGCAGTTGCCTTAGCGTCTATATAATTTATATAACCGAATTTCTCATTGGTTATATGGTGGTCAATATTTACTATTGGCGGCGGCGATGGCATTGCCCCGTTTTTAAACAGACCAACCCTGTCTTTACTCCCGCAGTCAAGCACAAACATTGCATCAAACCTGTTGTTAATTTCTTTTGCCTGTTTTATTTTTTTGGAATATGGCAGAAATTGAAGGTTTCTCGGAACAGGGTCTGTATTGCAGACAACAACACTCTTCCCAAGTTTTTTTAAAATCAATGCCAGTGCAATTTCAGAGCCGATTGCATCGCCCTCTGGATTGATGTGGGTTGTTATTAAAAATCTTTTATTCTCCTTTATACACTTAATAACCTTTTCAAGCCCCATTATTCTTCCTTCTCCAGATCATCCAGTATCTTTACCATCCTGATTCCCTCTTTTATGGAATCATCTATCTTAAATATCAGTTCAGGGATATATCTGATTCT
>JACRON010000223.1 GCA_016214425.1 Nitrospirota bacterium | reverse complement strand
TATTCTTATCGCCGCTTGCAATAGGGCTTAGAGCAATATAATGAATGCCGTCTCCGCTCCATACAAAGGAAGCGATCTCCTTACCGCCTGCTGCTGAGCTGATGAGTTCAGCATAATTTCTGGCATTATGCTGATGATTTGCCTTCTTTATGTCATTTGCTATGACAGCGCCTTTGTTATCAAGAACCTCAACTATATCTATGTTCAGCATCTTTTTAATAGATAAAAATATCTTTCTATATTCCTGCTCTGAGGCGCCTATGCCGATATTCAGCACTATCTCCTCTGACTTAGCATAATACGCTGCCTGCTCCAGCATCTGGTTCTTTGTGCGGTTTTCCAGGTTGTCTTTTATATTTTGTGCAGTGATGCTGAGCTTCTCATGGGATATATTGGTGAGTTTTTTTGTAATCAGGTTGGACGCAACAAAGGTTGAAACAAGCATTGGTATGGATATAAGGGCAATAAAGGCAAGGACAAGCTTTGTCTTGATAGTGTATCCTCTGATGAAACTACTGATAATCCCCTTCGGTGACATTTATTCCCCCATAATCTCCTCTAAATTTTTATCTTTCCTTTCCTGCCTTCAATGAATTCCCCTTTGCCACCCAGTCAGACTGGGAGCCGTCATAGAGTTTGACATCCTTGTAATCAAGAAGCCTTAAGGTAAAGTATGTGCCGCCTGCGAGTATGCCAAACAGGCATGAGGAGATAACTGTATCATCCTTTTTAATGCCTTCTTCCTTTTCATATATCTGCATCAACTCATCCTTTGATTTTAACACCTTCACACTTGCGCCCTGAAGATTCTCAAGCCATGGTATATTGATTGTATCTGGTATATGTCCGTCAATATAATCCTTATCAGGTCTTACATTTATTATCTTGACCTTTGGGCTGCTGATATTCTTTTTCACCCAGTCTGTATCAACTATTAAATTCTTGTTTACCTGCGCTTTAAAGGAAACAGGCTTTACCTTTGGTATATCTGTTGATAAAGGCCTCTTTTCTGCCTCCCACTTCTGCCACCCGCCGTTTAATACAGCAACATTTTTATGGCCGTGATACTCCATGACCCAGAACATATATGTCGCCCATTTGCTGTCTGCATCATCATAAAAGACAAGTTTTGTATTCGGGCTTATACCGAGCCTCTCAAGAACCTGCTCAACCACATTCTTATCTGCAACCATACCCTTCACGCCATTTCTTGTTGTGGTTACAAGCTCATGAGAAAATTGGACGGCATTCTTGATATGTCCCTTCATATAATTGGCTGAGCTTCTGATGTCCACAATCCTTATATTTGAATCATTCAGATTCTTTGAAAGCCATTCTGTTTCAACAAGCAGATTTGCATTTGGATATTCTGCTGCAATTGCATTTAAGGAGAAAGATAAAAAAAAGATGAGTAAAGAAAGAAAAATCACCCTGTGGCATTTTAAATCCATTTCCTCTACCCCTTTGTTTTCTAAAGGTTTAATATATTAAGCCCTGCCTTAAATAAGCATAACCCTCCATATTATTTAATAATATCATTAGTTTTCAAATTGTCAAGAAAGGGAGGCTTTATAAAATTAAAGACCTGTATCCTTACCCAAATTCCGACCCCATTCTTCTTTCTAAACAAGATTTTACACAGAATATTTTACACTACCCCTAAAAACCTGCTGGTTGTGCCGAGCAGGCTATCTGTGCTATAATTTTATATATGTTCAGAAACAATCTTGATGTCAAAATTCTAAGCGTGGTTATGGTTGTCCTCTTTATTGGATTCGGCACCATCACTATCATTCAGATAGATAAAGAATCAAAGGACATGCTTGAGCAGAACCAGATTAAGGTAAAGCTCCTTGCAACATCTGTGGAAAAGAGCATCCAGAACTATATGATGGAGGGTAGGGTAGATTTGATAAGAAGGCTCCTGTCAGACATTAGAAATAGCAAGGAGGTAGAGAGGCTTGAGATTATAAAAAGGGACGGCACGCTTGCATTTACAGATTTCAGCACAGTGGAAAGGGTATTAAAGGTAAACAAGGGGTTCCAGTTTATCAAAGAAAGGGAAAGGCCAATAAACTTTCTTGATGGCAGCGAACCCTTTTTGCCGCTCTACTTCAAGGGTGTCTTTGATACAGGTAAAAATATATCCTATTATGAAAAGAATGAGGATAAGGAGCTCCTTACACATCTGCAGCCCTTAATAAATCAAAGGGAATGCCAGAGGTGCCACTCCTCTGAACATAATATCAGAGGCGTATTGAGGATATCAACATCAATGAAGGGCGTAAATGAGGCAATCAGGAGCAACCGCAACAGGGTTATAATAATCTCTCTTATTACCATCATTCTGGTTGGGCTTGTCCTTGAGTTTCTCATAAGGCGGGTTATTCTAAGGCCTGTGGACAGTCTTACAGAGACAATGGCAAAGGTTGAAAAGGGCGACCTTACAGCAAGGGTTGATGTTGATGTTGATGATGAGCTTGGCAAGATGGGAAGGAGCTTTAACTCAATGATTATGAAGCTGGAAGATGCAAATAAAAAATTAGCAGAGCAGCACCATCTTTTAATGGAAAGGACAGAAAAGATGGCGTCATTAGGCCAACTGGCGTCAGGCATTGCCCATGAGATAAATAACCCCCTTGCAGGCATGTTCAACTGCGTAAGGGCTCTGCACACTGATGGGGACGACAAAAATCTGAGGGGGAGATATCTCGGACTTATAGATAAGGGATTAAAGAGAGTGGAGGTTATTGTAAAGCAGCTCCTCGGCTTTGCCAAGGAGCACAAGCTGGAGTTTTCGCCAAACAGGGTGGATGATATTATCCTTGATACAACAAGATTGGTTGAATATAAAATGAAAAAGGATAATGTATACCTCAGGCTTGATTTAAACTGCAACAGCAATGAATATCTGATTGATTACCACCACATGCAGCAGGTGATATTGAATATGGTAATCAATGCTATTCAGGCAATGCCTGACGGGGGCATCCTCTCAATAAGGAGCGTTGATTTAGAAAAACATATTGTCATAAGCATATCTGATACAGGCATTGGCATATCAAAGGAAAATCTCTCTAAGATATTTGACCCCTTTTTTACAACAAAGGATGTTGGTGTCGGCTCAGGGCTTGGGCTTTCTGTAAGCTACGGGATCATAGAAAAATTAGGCGGGAAGATTGATGTCTTGAGCGAGGTTAATAAAGGCGCAACCTTTAAGATAACAATTCCAAAAAGGGAAGTAGCGGCAGTTAATACAATAGGGGTTCAAGAAAAATAGCAGCTCGTCAAAACAGAGAAAAAATTTGTTTATTATGAATACACAGGTAGCGATCAAGCCGGCAATATTGTTAATTGAGGACGACGAGATCCTCCGCATTACAGTTTATGATGCATTGGTGAAAAAGGGTTGGGAGGTAACGACAGCAGCGGATGGTTACGAGGCAAGCGATCTTATTAAGAAGAATGATTATGACATTGTTGTATGTGATATCCGACTTCCGAGAAAAAACGGCATTGAGCTCTTACAGGAGGTTAAAAAACTCTATCCTGAAACAGAGGTTATAATGATGACAGCCTATGGAAAGGTAGAGGACGCTGTTAGCGCAATGAGGCTTGGCGCCTATGACTACATTACAAAGCCCTTCTCAATAGAAGACCTCATAATGCGCATAGAGAAGATAGTCAGCCATCAGGCATTAAAGAGGGAGTATCAATTATTAAAGACACATGTAGAAGACAGATATTCCCTTTTTAATATAATAGGCAGAAGCAAGAAGATGCAGGCCCTTTTTGACATTATAGAGCGTGTAAGCAAGATAGATTCAAATGTTATTATAATGGGAGAGAGCGGGACAGGAAAGGGACTCATTGCAAGCGTTATCCATCAAAACAGCGCAAGAAAAGTGAAGCCCTTTGTCAAAGTAAATTGTGCTGCACTTACAGAGGCCCTGTTAGAGAGCGAGCTCTTCGGGCATGAAAAGGGCGCATTCACAGGCGCTATCAGAAAGAGATTTGGAAGGTTTGAGATTGCAAATGGCGGCACAATCTTTTTAGACGAGGTTGGAGATATCCCCCCTTCTATACAGGTAAAGCTCCTGAGGGTCTTACAGGAGCATGAATTTGAAAGGGTCGGCGGCGAGGAGACAATAAAGACAGATGTCAGGCTTATATCTGCAACAAAGATGGATTTAGAAAAATTAGTTGAAGAAGGAAAGTTCAGGGAGGACCTTTTTTACAGATTGAAGGTTATCCCCATCTTCCTTCCTCCGCTTCGCGACAGAAAAGAGGATATACCGCTTCTTGTAGAACATTTTCTGAAGAAATTTAATGAGAGGCTTGGAAGGGCAACGAGGCTGTCATCTGAGGCAATGAAGACATTAATAGACTATGACTTTCCGGGCAACATCAGGGAATTAGAGAATATTATTGAAAGGGCTGTTGCGCTTTCAAACGGGGATGTAATAAAGTCAATAGACCTTCTTACCGCAGTCGGAGAGGGGGCGCTCATTGCTGAAAAGGGAGGAGAGATCCCATCATTAAAAGAGGTTCTTTCAAAGACAGAGGCTAATCATCTCTTGCGGGTTTTAGAGAGGACAAACTGGAACAAGGTTGAGTCAGCAAGGATACTGGGCATAAGCAGAAAATCGCTATGGGAGAAATTAAAGTATTATAAAATCAGCAGCAATTAATATGAACATCAATCTATATCTTCTATTTTTTCTTTTACTCATTGTGCCCTATGGCTGCTATTCGCTGTATATAAATTATGCCTTGTCAAAAAGCATTAAAAGATTAGATATTGATAGCGCCACAGGTCTGATAAAAGGCATAGGCCCATTTGAATTTAGAAAGGGCGATACTGGTGTGCTCCTGATTCACGGATACACAGGCACATCAAGGGAGATGCTTCCATTGGGCAGATACCTTGCTGAACGCAATATCAGCTCCTATTGCATCCTTCTCCCCGGCCATGGCAGCACGCCAATGAAATTGAAAAAGGCAACAAAGGAGGCATGGTATAAGGCAGCGGAAAAAGAGTTTTTAAGGATAAAAGAGGAATACAAATCAGTTTATATTGTCGGTTTCTCCCTTGGAAGCGCTATTGCGATAAGGCTTGCTGCTAATTATCAGGTTGACGGCATAGCGCTTTTAAGCCCTGCTGTGTATCTTAAAAAAAAGGAGAAGGACATGCTCTCGGTTGAGAACCAGATAAAACTTCTCAATCTTTTTTTCTTTTATTCTTATATAAAAAAGCCCCATCCTCCTGATATAAAAGACCCAAGTGTAGATGAAAACAATCCATTCTATGAATTTTATCCTGTTAATACATTGAAGCATCTTATTGATACCATGAGAGAGGGAAGGGAATTATTGCCAAAGATTACATGCCCAATCCTGATTATACAATCTAAAGGCGATATAGACCTT
>JACRON010000166.1 GCA_016214425.1 Nitrospirota bacterium | reverse complement strand
GCCTACAACCTGGAATGTCTGCCCAAGGGATGACAAGGGCGTCAGGGGCCCAATAGAAGAGGCGCTTGTTGGCACGCCTGTTCTTGATGCAAAGAGGCCTGTTGAGATTTTAAGGGTTGTGCACTCCTTTGACCCGTGCCTTGCGTGCACAGTGCACATAATAGACCCTGAAACGAATGAGATTCGCAAGTTCAGGGCGTGCTGAACCCCTCACCCTAACCCTCTCCCACAAGGGGAGAGGGAAAACATCTCTGCAACAAGGGGTTGCAACCCCTTGTTATTTCCCCTCCCTTGATGGGAGGGGATAAAGGGGAGGGTGAGTACAAAATAGAAGATGGAGGTGTGTTATGCCAAAGATGCAGTTAAAACATGAATGGAATGCTGCATACAGAATAGAGCACTGGGTGCATGTGGCGTCAATGGTCGTTCTAATATTCACAGGCTTCTATATACACTGGCCGTTCTTTGGCGGCGGGCAAGAGAGCCAGATAATGGCATGGATGAGATTCTTACATTTTGTATCCATGTATACCCTGATTATCGGGCTTGCTATAAGGGTTTATATGGCATTCTTTTCAAGATTTGACGCAGACTGGAAAGACTTTTCTATCATACAGAATCTGAAAGGTGCGCCTGAGATGATTGCTTACTACACATTCTTAAGAGATGAGCATAAAGAGTATAGAAAATACAATCCCCTTCAGGTATTTACTTACCTTTCATGGGCCGGTATTGTTATACTTCAGGCATTAACAGGCTTTGCACTTTATAGCGGTGATGTCTTCGGCCTGTTTTCTGCACAGTCTGCATTCGGATGGGTGAACAGGCTGCTCGGAGGCGAGAGTTTTACAAGGATATGGCACTTTTTGATTATGTGGTACTTTATCATAACTGCTGTTGTTCATGTGTACATGAGTCTTTTACAAACATTTGTAAAGCGGGACAGGACTTTTCAGTCCATGTTTACAGGGTATAAACTAAGCAGTGCAACTGGAAAGAAGAGGTGAAAACACTCACCCTCCCCTATTAATAACCCCCCCACCTATTATCCTCCCCCTCGAGGGGGGAGGAATTAAAGGAGGGGGTGAATTTAATAGCCCTCCCATCAAGGGAGGGCTTGTAGGGCAAGGCTCTATCCTTGCATCAAGCCTGTAGGCACGGTTTAAACCGTGCCTACAAAAGAGTTGTCCTATAAAATCCCCTCTCCCCTTGCGGGAGAGGGAAAGGGTGAGGGGGAATAAAAATGAAGATTACCATACTCGGCATAGGCAATATCTTATACAGTGACGAAGGCTTTGGCGTGCGTGTGATAGAGGAATTAAGAAAAATGGATTTGCCTGAGAATGTGGAATTAATAGAAGGCGGGACAGACGGGGCAAAGCTACTTCCAGTAATTATGCAATCAGACTATCTGATTATTGTTGATGCTATAAGGGCAGATGAAGATACTGGCGCTATATTCCGTATTCCCATTGAAGAGGTGAGGCAGAGACCGCACATAAATACATCACTCCATCAGATGGGCATAATGGAAGTCATTGGTATGGCTAATATACTGGGCAGTCAGGTTAAAGGCGTGATAATCGGGATTCAGCCAAAGGATATAAGCACATTAAGGGAATCTCTGTCCCCTGAGATTAAAAAAAGGATTCCAAATGCAATTGAGCTGATAATGAGAGAGGTCTATTGCTATGCATGAATTTTCTATGGCAGAGGAGCTTCTTGATGTAGTAAAGGTGAATGCAGCGGCAAATAATGCAAAAAAAGTTACATCTATTAAGATAAGGCTTAGCGAGATATCTTCTGTAACCCCGGATGCCCTATCTTTCTCTTTTGAGGCAGTAAGCAAAGGTACGATTGCAGAGGATGCCTCTCTGATTATAGAAAGGTCGCCTGTGGTTGTCAGGTGCAGGGGGTGCGGACTGGAGGCTGCAGTTAATATTCCAGAGGATGCTATCAATAAGATAAAGGATATAGAAGGGCATGATCACGAGCATTTAGAGCCGCACTTTTTCAACTGCTCTGTATCTCTCCTTAGTAACGGTGGAATTAAAGGTGGGTTGGAAGATATTTTTAACTGCAACAACTGCAGCAGCAAAGACTTTGATATTATAAACAGCGATGAAATTTGCTTAGAGAAGGTGGAGCTTGATGTATGACAGAGAGGATGCGGATTAATGTTACAGGCATTGTTCAGGGTGTAGGGTTCAGACCCTTTATCTTTAATCTTGCAAGGTCTTTAGGGCTTAAAGGTTATGTGTTAAATTCGTCAGAAGGCGTTGTAATTGACATAGAGGGTGATAATGTCTCTAATTTTGTGGACAGGATGCAAACGAACCTGCCGCCGCTTTCAGAGATAAAGAGTTTAAAGGCAGAGCAGCTTCAACCTGTTGGTTATATAGACTTTGTTATTAAGGAGAGCCTGACAAAAAAGGGGCGGTTTACACTCATCTCGCCTGATGTATCAGTCTGCCCTGACTGCCTCTCTGAGCTCTTTAATCCAAAAGACAGAAGATACCAATATCCATTTATCAACTGCACAAACTGCGGGCCAAGATATACAATTATTCAGGATATACCTTATGACAGACCTAAGACAACAATGGCTAAATTCACAATGTGTGTTACATGCAGCGTTGAGTATCATGACCCGACTAACAGAAGATTCCATGCCCAGCCGAATGCCTGTCCTGAGTGCGGGCCTTCAATTACATTTGTAAAAAGAAATGGCGAGATACTATTTGAAAAGAAAGAGGCAATGGAATCGGCTATTATTGCGCTCAAAGATGGCGCTATTGTGGCAATTAAGGGTCTCGGTGGATTTCACCTGTGCTGTGATGCTATGAATGACAAGGCTGTAAAAAGACTCAGGGAAAAGAAGAGAAAGAGCAACAAGCCTTTTGCCTTGATGGCAGCCGATACAGATACAATAAAGACCTTCTGCGCTGTATCAGAACCGGATGAGAAGGCGCTGAAGTCAAAAGAGAGCCCGATACTTTTAATGCCAAAGCTTCCGCAATCAGGCATTTCAGATGCAGTTTCTCCGAATAACAACTACATTGGCGCTATGCTGCCATATACACCGATGCACAACCTCCTCTTTTTTTCACCTGTTGCTACGCAATCCTTTTCTATCCCGAATTTTAATGCCCTTGTGATGACAAGCGGAAATCTATCAGAGGAGCCTATAGTAATTGATAACAACGAGGCAGTGGAGAGGCTGTCTGATATAGCGGATTATTTTCTTCTGCACAACAGGGATATCTATATGCGTGTTGATGACTCTGTTGTTAGAAATTTTAAGGATAAGGCAAGGATGATAAGACGCGCAAGGGGCTATGTGCCAGCTCCAATAGATTTGAACTGGGAGATGCCAGAAGTCCTTGCCTGCGGCGGTGAATTAAAAAATACACTCTGTCTCACTAAAGACAGATATGCAATTATGAGCCAGCATATAGGCGATATGGAG
>JACRON010000165.1 GCA_016214425.1 Nitrospirota bacterium | reverse complement strand
TAAGACCAGCAACAATGTTCTGCGTTGTTGTTGATTTTCCAATACCACCCTTGCCATAGATTGCTATCTGCCTCATAAAAGACCTCCTTTTGTTTTATGATATATTGAGTATTAAGCAATAACTGTGCCAATATTGAAAGCTCTTGATATTAAAAGAAATTCATCATGATTGCTTAAACATCATTTAATTTATGTGCTACATTTATGTTCAATTTGTTGCAAAATTGTTAGTTATTACAAAATTGTTCCATTAATATTTTCTCTTGACTATATCCGTATATGTGAATATAGTAATTTATATAATGGCCAATATAAAAGATATACTATTTGCATTTTCAGAGGAGATCAGACTCAGGGTAATATTGCTTCTGAAGGATTCCCGCATCTGTGTCAACTGTCTTACCGATGTCCTCAGCCTTCCTCAGTCAACTATTTCAAGGCACCTTGCGCTTTTAAGAAGGACAGGTGTTGCAGAAACAAGAAAGGATAAACTTCATTGCTATTACACTCTAAATACAGGCGAACCCTTTGGCCTGCTTAAGAAGAGACTCGCCACGACCTTTTACAATGCCATAAAGGACACAGAACCTTTCAAAGGGGATTTTAAAAGATTAAAGAAGGTTAAGAATCATTGTGATGCGGACTGCAAGGTTTGCATATAAAAAGGTTGCCGAATTTCTTGACATATTCCGCCCCAGCCGGCGATATTTCTATTGAAAAATTCAACATTCCCTCTGATATCTTGAAAGCTCTAAAAAAGGTGAAGATAATCACTTTCTCATCTTATTAACATTTTACTTGACAGTCGTCTTTAATATGATTATATTAACTACCAAGGTAGATAATAATGAAAACGATTATCTTGGAGCTCATGGAACTCGGTCTTTCAGAATACGAGGCAAAGGCATATCTTTCGCTTCTCAGGGAGAGCCCTGCCACTGCATATCAAATTGGGAAGTCATCCGGCATTCCTACCTCAAAGGTCTATGAGGTTTTAAAAAGGCTTGTTGAAAAAGGCATTATCTCTGTTATTGAAAAGGAAAAAACAAGGCATTATGCGCCCATTGAGCCTGATGAATTTCTAAGCAAGCATAAAAATAAAACCGAAATAATTATTGATTCTCTGAAAGAGGGGCTTTCAAATATCAAAGGCAAGAAAGAGCTTTCGTATATATGGAATATTACGGAATACGACTATCTCATGGATAAGGTCAGGCGTATGATTGATGGCGCTGCAAAGACCCTTCTTATTTCAATCTGGAAAGAAGAGTTCTCTCTTATTGAGGACAGGATTAGAGGGGCTCTGAAAAGAAGGGTAAGGGTTGCGGTTGTCCATTTTGGCCATTCTGATTCAAAGCACGGACAGATATACCAGCATCCCATTGAGGATACCATTTATCAGGAAAAGGGTGGAAGGGGTCTTGTAGTTGTTGTTGATTCAAAAGAGGTCTTGATGGGGACCATATTTAAAGACAACAAGGTTGAAGGTGCATGGAGCATGAACACGGGGTTTGTAACCCTTGCTGAGGATTATATAAAACACGACATATATATAATGAAGATTGTAGAACGATTTGACAAAACACTAATAAAGAGGTTCGGCGAAAGATATGCAAAATTAAGGGATATATTCAAAGATGAGGAGATGGCATGAAAATCTTTATTAATGGAAAATATTATGACAAAGCAGACGCACAGATATCAGTCTTTGACCATGGACTGCTTTATGGAGACGGCGTTTTTGAGGGCATAAGGATTTATAATGGAAAGGCCTTTAAGCTCAGGGAGCATATTGAAAGGCTCTATCAGAGCGCAAAGGCCATTCTCCTTGATATACCCATGACAAAGGGTGGGATGGAGAATGCAGTGATGGATGCAGTAAAAATAAATAAAAAAGAGAACGGTTACATCCGTCTTATGGCAACGAGGGGAGAAGGGCTTCTGGGCATAGACCCCTCCACATGCAAGAGGGCGACAATAATAATCATTGTTGCTGATATTCAGGTTTATCCTGAGAAATATTATAAAAATGGTATAGAAATAGTCACAGCCTCATCAAGGCGCATACCATCAGACTGCCTTGACCCGCGCATAAAATCCTTAAACTATTTAAATAACATCATGGCAAAGATTGAGGCAAGGCAGGCTAACTGCCTTGAGGCTGTTATGCTTAACAGGGAAGGTTTTGTGGCAGAATGCACAGGGGACAATATTTTTATAGTAAGAAATGATGAGCTCCTTACGCCTGCGTCTAATCAGGGCGCACTTGACGGCATAACCATGGGTACTGTGATTGAGATGGCAAACTCATTAAAAATAAAAACCCATAAAACATCTCTTACCCGTTATGACCTTTATAGTGCAGATGAATGCTTTTTAACAGGCACTGGCGCTGAGATTATTCCTGTTATTAAAATAGATGGCAGGGTAATTGGCGATGGTAGGATAGGGGCAATTACCAGAAGACTCATAAAGGGTTTCAAGGAATTGGTTATGTGGCATGAGTTAAAGTATTGACAAAAGCAGTGCATTGCATTACAATGTAAAACAATAATAAAAGTAGATATGGAGGTTTATAAAGATGCAATCACAGTTGACAGTAAGATTATCTGATGACCTTGATAAGGAGATTTCTATCCTTGCAAAAAGGCTCCACCTTAAACGCTCAGATATTGTAAGAATGGCCTTAGAGAGGTTTTTAGACGAATTTCAGGGTAAGGAAGAAGTCAGGCCATACGAAAAGGTTAAAAACCTTATAGGAGCTATTTCAAGCGGTATTTCTAACCATGGTGAGTCGCATAGAGAACACCTTTTGAGAAAGTTTAAGAAGTATGCGTAGCATCCTCTTAGATACAGGGGCATTTGTTGCACTTCTTGATAAGAGTGAGAAGAACCACGAACATTGTGTTGAATTCTTTAAAGGCTTTAATGGAAAACTCTTTACTACTGAACCAGTCCTCACCGAAACCCTTTATCTCCTTAGCCCATCAATCAAGGCACAGAAAGCCTGTATTGAATTTATTTTAAAAGTCGGTGCCACACTTGTGCCGCAATCATTAAAGAGCCTTTCAAGGGCTATTGTATTAATGGAAAAGTATAAAGATATCCCTATGGACTTTGCTGATGCAACCCTTGTTGTTCTTGCAGAGGAGACAGGAATAGATGAGATTTTTACATTAGACGCAAGGGGTTTTAATGTGTATCGCTTTAGAGAGAAAAAAGGGTTCAAGGTATGGCCAGAAGGAAAGTAAATAAGAATCCGCTATACAGTTAGCAAATGAGTGATAGTCGCGCAAGGCAAGAGGGTCGTGTCGTGAAGTATGCATTCCTATTTAAGACAAAATTTTCTTGAAAGCTAATAAGAAGTGTGGTTTAATTCTAAGTGATGAGGGCTTACCGCCTTTACCCAAATGCCTGACAACCCGTGACATTAATATGAAATTTATTGAATCCGAATGCCGAGTTCAGCGAGGCAGGCACAAAGTTTATTACTACTTTTAAGCGCAGGAGTTATTTTGAAGGCAAGAAAGGATTTGAAAAGTTGGGTGAAAAGTTGGGTGAAAGCGAAATAAATATATTAGATTCTATAGAACAAAATAAATATGTGACAATCCCTGAGCTTTCAAAATCACTTAAAATAAGCACAACTGCTGTAGAAAATAATCTTGCAAAGCTAAAACGGAAGAAAGTACTAAAACGCATTGGCCCTGACAAAGGCGGGCATTGGGAAGTAGTAAAGAAATGAAAGGTGTTAAACGGACGCCAAGAAAAAAGGTAAAATAGGGTTGATTAATTAGGAAACTCCACTTTAGCAGAAACCAAAAGAGTGGCGGGGAAAGGCGGGATAGGAATTTGGGATGGTGTTTCTCTTATTCCGAGAGTATGGCTTATTAGAGAAGCAGACTCTTGCTACGAAGATAGGCCTGTGTATAATCCGACCATCTCCCTATCAATGCAAGATTTCCATTGAAAGCTGATAAGAAGTGTGGTTTAATTCAAAGTGATGAGGGCTTACCGCCTTCTACCCAAATGCCTGATGGCACTTCGCAAGCCGTAGCACCGATAGCTGGCGTTTGTGAATGGAGCTTAACTCAAGTGGAGATTACTAATGTGGTCTGATCCAAAAGTATGGATTCCAATTATCGGGGTTGTACTCACGGTTACAGTTACCTTCACGATTCATTACTTGGGCAATCCTGAATTCAGAGGAAAAGCAAAACGGGGATTGGCTTGGCTTAGAGTAAGAGTACTAAGACAGTATATCTTTTATATATTTGTAATTCTACTCATCGGAGCATTAATACTTTTTTACTCTTATAATCTTTTCACCCTCAGTGCTGTATTTATAACCTACTCAATCTGGATAACGGCTTTGGCAGCTTACTTGAGAGTGAAGCGAAAAAACATTTCGACGATCGTATCATGCCGACTTGGTGATGAGAACAGCGAAAGAGGTGAAAACGGCTTGGTCTATCTTCGCCATGAAGATGGTGATGCCGTTAAGGAAATATTTAATGGTGAACTAATAAGGAGAACTAATGGGCTGAGATACCAATATTATATTTACTTTGCCTTCAGAGATGATGTAGTCAAGTATTTCAGACATGCGAAGACCGTGATTGTTCTTGTAGAGTTTTTTGATTTTGCAGCTGAAGCATATAAAGGACACACTTTCAGCATACAGTACGACTCGTCCGACAATTCCCACCCGAACCCAATATTTAAGACACCAAATATTGCAAATGTTTTAGTCTCCAATTCTTGGCAGTTGGGTCTCTTTGAAATCAAAGACGGTAGGTTTTGCAGAAGGCAACAGGGAATGGCAGACTTTAGAATAAAGAATAGTCCCATCAAAGCGGGCAGTTCCGAGAATTACCCGGATCTGTATGTTAGACGAGTCATTGCAGTTGCATTAAACGAATGAATTCAATGAAGCATGAAGATGAACTATCTAATTATTCTGGCATATGATGAAGAGGTTAGAATTCCAATTGGGACTCAAATGCTACTGAAGTCTTTTGAATCAAATTTCCAATCCTTTCTCCGTGAATGGCAGGTTATCATTCTAACGCCTCGGCGATTTGCAAATCGGATTCTCAAGAGAAAGCTTGCAGAATACAAAGTGAATTTTGAATCGTTCCATTTTCCAAATGTTGAAAACATCTATATGAACAAGGCAATACTTTATGAATTCTCAAAAACAAATCTAAAGAGACAAGATAAAGTATTATATCTCGATTATGATCATCTGTGTCTCAGACCATTTGCATTACCAAAACTTAGGCGTCATGAGATAATGCTGGGTTCTAAAACCGAAAATGTTGCATCGGCTATCAAGAGTGATAGTGTTGCGATGAGGGCTGACTTCATGAGGCTGACCAATGTCCATTACAACAGTTCTCTGATCTACGCTTATAGAGACGACCTTATAGCGGCAACACAGAGTTGGATCAACCTATATAAAAAATATAAAAATCATATACGCTATAGAGATGTAGAAGAAATTACACTGTCTCTATCGTGCATATATAGTGGTTATAAACCCACTACTGCACCCAAATCACTGCAAGGAACTTGGCCTTGTGTGAGTAAATCTGCGCTCTTTCACTATGGTGGTGAAACCATAGCAGCAGCGGTCATAAAGAATTTTTTGGATAAAAAAATCTCTAGAGAGGAACTTATGCAACGATTTACCAAGAAACAAGAAGAATCATGCCTCAATCATATTCTGAGTTATTACGATTCTATTCAGAAAACAAGTTATGAAACCAAGAGTTCTGATTGATGTTACTCGCTCACCCCATACAGGAATCGGTAGCTATTCGTGGAACTTGTTAGAGCATTTAGGCCGTACAAATGATATGTACAAATTTATTGGCTTAACATTTCCATGTAATCAGCAATACGCAGACTTAAGATGTATAGAGACAGCATTAATAGACAAGAACCCAACAAATACTTGTGAGGTTGAAGAGCTATCGAATCTAATAGACCGAACTGCCAATGTTTATATAGCAACAAATTTTACCCAGATATCATTTCCAAGTATTCCAATAATTCAAGTTGTTCATGACATGCTCTATTTATTGAACTTGAGTTGGCAGCCTACAGAACATGATCTGGAAGTAAGACATGGCAAGCAAATGATAGAGTACATTAAACAGATATATCTTCCATTGCTAAAGAGAAAACTCTCTTCCCAACATGGGCGATGGAAAAATCTGATAGGTGAATCAATGGTCTCTGAATTGTTTGTATATGCACAGTCTCATGCGATACTGAGAGCAGTTACATTGATTGCTGTTTCAAACAATACAAAATCAGCGCTCCTAAAACACTATAAGATTGATAAGCCCTTAGAAGTTGTATATCCCATTGTAAATCTGCAACCCATCCATCCCATAGATACTCCAAATACAAGAGGGGAATTGATTATACTTTACATAGCGAACTTTGAACCGAGAAAGAATCATAAGATTGTTTTTCAGACTCTTGAAGCTTTACCAGAAGGCATAAGAAGACGAGTCAAGCTGGTTTTAATCGGACAGCCCCTGTACCAATCCCACCGAATCCAATTTGAGTATGCTCTAAATGAATTCAATAACAGAATCAACATTGAAGTATACACTGATATCAGCGAAGAAGAGAAGGTGCTTTGGATAAGAAGATCAACACTCCTCTTATATCAATCGTTAGACGAAGGCTTCGGTATACCATTGCTTGAAGCTATGATGTATCATTTGCCAATAATTTGCCTTGATACTCCAATTTATAGAGAGGTATGCGGAGAGGGGGCCATTTATGTGAAAGAGAATAACCCAGAATCCTTTGCACGAGAAGTGAAGGCCATCATTCAGAATCCAGCAATTACAGCGAGGCTGATTGCCCATCAAAACAATCAGATTCAAAAGTTTGATCGCTCACATGTGAATGAGAAAATAAATATCTTGATAGAACAGGCGCTTAAGCAGTCAGTAAGAGAGTATAGGCGATAAGTTAAAGCGTGGAGGATGCCATCTTAATTACAAATGCCAGCCAATAATCTTAACAAAGTCATTCGCTTTACTGTATAGGAACAGTTGTGCTTATTACATGTTAGTGCTTGCAACCGCACGTTTTTTTTACAAGTCCCCAATAAGCGGTCAGAGGAAAATCCGATGACCGCTTATTGGGCTTGTGGCGCTGCCGATGGGTGAAACCGATGCCGACTATCAGGCAGCTTTCCAGCTTTCCCCAGATGTCCTTTGGGTATTTCGGCAAGCCGTCAGTTTGGTAAACAACATAGGAGGAACAAGAGGGTCGTGTCTTGAAAAATAAGTTTATGGATTATTGTTTTAAGCGTTGATTATGCGCTTTTTATTTTAACGGAATAGCCTTTAAAATTTCTTGACTTATTAAATTTAATATATTATTATATTTAATAATGTGGCGTATCCAAGAACACCGTGATATCGAGAAGGTTTGCCGCAGGCTTCCGCCAGCAGTTGTCAAAAAATACGAGCTCTGGAAAGACATTATATTTAGGCATGGCCCGGAAAAGCTAAGAGAGTTCCCGGGATTCCATGACGAAAAATTAAAGGGAGAGCATGCAGGACAGCGTTCATCACGGTTGAGTTCACAATACAGAGTTATTTATTCTGTGCAGCGCGATATTGTTACTGTTTTCGTTTTAGAAATAACGCCGCATCGCTATTAGGAGGATTTATGGGAACACATAGGAATGCTGAATTTATTCCAGCAAAACCGCATATTGCGCTTACCACCGGCGAAGTTATTCGGATGCTTCGCGAATTGAAAGGTTGGACTCAGGCTGAACTTGCAAATCGCTGCGGTATTAACGCAACAAATATAAGCCTCCTGGAAAACGAAAAGGTGGAAATTGGGAAAAAGCGTGCAGAGCAGATAGCAAGGGCATTTGGCATCCATCCTGCCATTATCATGTTTCCAGAGCATGAGGGAAATGAAATCAAAAAAGTAGCCTAACAAAAAGTAAAAGAGAAAGTAAAAGAGGGTCGCGTCTTGGAAAATAAGCTTATGGATTATAGTTTTAAAACAGGCTGACACCTTTAGCCTGCCGCCTTACAGCAAATCCCCTTGACACAAGTTGACAGCAGGTGATAAGATTAATTATAGATGATGTCAATAGTTTTTGAAAAGCCTTTGAATAAATTGATAATTTTCCTTGCCACAGGCTTTTATGCAGGCTATCTTCCCTATGCGCCTGGCACATTTGGGAGTCTTATCGGAGTCGGGCTCTTTTTCATTATAAATGGCCTGTCTCCAGTATATTATCTAATTGTCCTTTTCCTTCTCTTTTCTCTCGGTGTTTATATCTCTGACAGGGCAGAGGCATTATTTGCAAAGAAGGATTCCACTCATATTATATTTGATGAGATAGCAGGCCTTCTTGTTGCCATGGCTCTTATCCCAAATGGAATCGGCTGGATAATTGCTGGTTTTTTTCTTTTCAGGCTCTTTGATATTTTTAAGCCGTACCCTATCAGGGATATTGAAAAAAAATTCAACGGCGGACTCGGGATTATGCTTGATGATGTTGCAGCAGGGGTTTATACAAATATCTTGCTGCAGGCTGTGAGGCTCTATGTGGGCTGAGCTTATTGCTGTAGGCTCAGAGCTCCTTTCATGGGATAAGGCAGAGACAAATTCTTTGTATATCTCAAAGCAGTTGAACCTCCTCGGCATTAATGTCCGCTATAAATCAATTGTTGGAGATGCTGAAT
>JACRON010000042.1 GCA_016214425.1 Nitrospirota bacterium | reverse complement strand
TGGAGTTAAGATAATTGCATCCACAGTAGGATGGATAATCGGCCCACCAGCAGATAGGGAGTAGGCAGTGGAGCCTGTTGGAGTGGAGATTATCAGGCCATCTCCCCTGAGTGATGTTACAAACTTAGCGTTAACAAATATGTCAAGTATTATCATCCTTGCCACTATCCCGTGATTTATGACCACATCATTCAGGACAGGCGACTGTGCAAGCCTTTCTCCCTGGCGGTGTATATGGGTCATAAGCATCATGCGTTCGTCAACAACATAATCTCCAGCAATAACTTTTTCCAATGTTGAATATAACTCGTCAAGAGTAACCTCTGTTAGAAAGCCGAGTCCCCCGAGGTTCACGCCAAGTATGGGGATGCCTTTTGGCACTGCAAGCCTTGCCACACTAAGGAGTGTGCCGTCTCCTCCAAGAACGATTATCATATCAACTAACGAGGCGATCTGCGATTTCTGATGCGGAGATTTAATGTTCATTTTTGCTGTATCCACATCAAGGACAGCCTCCAGTTTGCGGGCATCAAGCCATGAAATAAGTTTCTGCAATACCTCCTTTGCCTCTGGCTTGTGCGGTTTTGTTATTATTCCTATCTTCTTCATATTATCTCCAATAGTTTCATTATAAATTTCTTTTATTTTATCTATTGTTAAATAATATACCAAGTTAACATCTAAACTGCAAATAAAAAATATTGACAAACCTTTTAAATTTATAATAAAATTAACTCCCGTTCTTAAGAAAAAATGGCGGGAATTAACCGCAATATTTATAAATTTTATTAATAATAAATTAATAGGCTGTTGAAAAAGTCATCAACAGCCTTGATTACACAGATTAGAAAAAATGATTACACAGATATTTCAAGGAGTTTTAATCTGTGTAATCTAATCTTTTATCTGTGTAATCAGAGATTGTTGGGTTTTTCAACAAGCTCTTAATATTTGTCTTTATAAAGCAGAGGAGGATAAGATGGTTCCAATAAAGAAGATAATGACAAAGGGGGCATTAACAATTGATGAGAAGACTACAGCAAAAGAGGCAGCAAGGATAATGAAGACAAAAAAGGTGGGATGCCTGTTGATAGAAAAGAACAAAGAGGCTATCGGCATTATTACAGAGACCGATATGGTAAGAAGGCTTGTAGCAGAGGAAAGGGATCCGAATGCAACGCAGATAAAAACAATAATGAGCACCCCCCTTCTAACCATTGATGCTGAGAAGTCCATTATAGATGCAAATGACATGATGGATAAGAACCGCGTCAGGCACCTTGCAGTAACAGAGGAAGGAAAGATTGTTGGTGTCATTTCATGCAGGGATGTGATGCACCCCCTATACATGGAAGGCGAAGAGTGGTAGTACCTGAGAATAGTGAAAGATGTCAGTGTAAAAAAGATGATAGATACCTGACATTGATTATTTCAAAAAGATGATTAAGTGTCAGGATGCCTGTCCTGTTAATACCCCATCTGGCAGCTATGTAAATGCCATTGCTGACGGCGACTACATCCGTTCCTATGCACTGGCAAGGGGGCCGAACCCCTTTGCCCCTATCTGCGGCCTTATATGCAACCACCCTTGCGAAAAGGCATGCCGCAGGGGAAGCATAGATGAGGCTGTGTCAATCCGTGCCTTAAAGAGGTTTGCTGTTGAGAACTTTATGAAGGCCACAAACTCAGATATCTACAAATCAGCAGAACTCTCCACTTCCTTTGGAAGCGGAAAAGGCGTGCCCACAGGAAAAAAGGTTGCTGTAATAGGCTCTGGCCCTGCTGGCATGGGGGGCGCCCATGACCTTGCAAGGCTCGGCTACAAGGTTACTGTATTTGAGTCCCAGCCTACCATCGGCGGCATGTTCTACTTTGGAATACCTGCCTACAGGCTGCCGAGGGATGTAATAAAGTTTGATATAGATTCCATCCTGAGTCTGGGCATTGATGTGCGCCTCAATGTCACAGTTGGAAAAGATATGACGCTTCAGGACCTTTTTGATGAAGGCTTTGAGGCAGTGTTAATATCTGTAGGCGCACAATTGAGCAGACCCCTTCCAATAGAAGGAACAGACTTGGAGGGCGTTTTTCATGGCATCTCCTTCTTAAGAAGGGTAAGTCTTGGCGAGAGGCTTGAGCTTGGCAAAAGGGTTATTGTAATCGGCGGCGGCAATGTTGCAATGGATGTTGCAAGGACTGTCAGAAGGCTAAGGATTAAAGATGTCCATTCTGTATGCCTTGAGGCAGTACATGAAATGCCTGCGGACAAACTTGAGATATCAGAGTCATTAGAAGAAGGCATAACATTGCACCCCAGAAAGGGACCCCAGCGCGTAGTTGGAAAGGATGGTAAGGTTACAGGATTAAGGGTTATAGATGTTGCATCTGTCTTTGATGCAAACGGGAGATTTAATCCGCAATATGTAGAAGGCTCAGAATCTATCATTAAAGCTGATGCTGTAATTACTGCGATTGGCCAGGCATCAGATAATGCCTGTTTAAAGGGCTGCAAAGGGTTTAAGGCAACAAGATGGGGAACCATTGTTGTGGATGAAACCATGAATATCGGCATGCCAGGGGTATTTGCAGCAGGCGATGTCGCAACAGGGCCTGGTATAGTCATCGGCGCTGTTGCCTCTGGACGGAAGGCTGCAAGAGCAATTGACAGGCATCTTCGCAGAAGAGAGCGCAAGACTATAAAGAAGGCGAAGATGACCGAGATAAAGGACTATAAAAAACCTGCTGAGGGCTATATTAAGATAATGCGCGAGGAGCCGCCTGTGCTTGATCCGGAGAAGAGGCTGAGGGGATTTGTTCAGGTTGAATTAGGCTATTCAGAGGACATGGCTGCTGAACAGGCAAAGAGGTGCCTGAAATGCAATATCAATACAATATTCAACGGCGACCTTTGCATTGCCTGCGGCGGATGCGTTGATGTCTGCCCCATGAACTGTCTTAAACTAACAAGCATCTCAAATCTTGCAGGAGACGAAAATCTTGACAAACTGATTCAGAACAGATACGGCACCTCTGATCTCTCATCCATCAAAGGGGCAGCAATGATAAAGGATGAGGATAAGTGCATACGCTGCGGACTCTGCGCAAAACGCTGCCCGACAAAAGCAATAACAATGGAAAAATTTGAGTTTGAGGAGGTTTTGGCAAATGAGTGAAAAGGGTGTAAGGGAAAATAATAATATCTCAAGGAGGAAGTTCTTTCTATTCTTTGGCTGGCTCGGCCTGTTATCCTCCCTTGCAACCAGTGCATGGGGTGCGGTAAGGTATATGTTTCCAAATGTGCTGTATGAGCCGTCAACAATCTTTAAGATAGGCAAGCCGTCAGACTATCCACCAAACAGTGTAACCTTTGTGCCGGATCAGAGGCTCTTTGTTGTAAGGGGAAAGGACGGCTTTGAAGGGATAAGGATAATATCCTCTGTATGCACGCACATGAATTGTACGCCAAAATGGGTAGGGGCAAAAAACCAGTGGGAATGCCCTTGTCACGGCAGTATCTTTAATCTTAAGGGAGAGGTGACAGCAGGGCCTGCGCCAAAACCATTGCCATGGTATAAGACTACGCTTGCAAGTGATGGAAGGCTCCTTGTTGACTCAAAGGATTTTGTAAAACCTGATTATCAGATTAAGGTTTAATGTTGTAGGGGCACAGCATGCTGCGCCCTATTAGGAGGAGAAAAGTTGATGAAAAAAAATAGACTACTTGACCTGCTCACAAACAACCGCTTCTATAAATCTGTATTCAGGCACGATTATCCTGATAATGATATAAGCCGCTCAGAAGTGGTAACAGGAAATCTATTACTGCATATCCAGTCTGTAAAGGTTCATAAGAATACCATAAGGACTGGCTATACCCTTGGCCTCGGCCTTATATCATTCTATCTATTCGTTATCCTGACTATAACCGGGATACTCCTTATGTTCTACTATATCCCATCGTTAGAGCGTGCCTATAATGATATGAAGGACCTTGAATTTGCAGTCTCCTATGGCATTATACTGCGGAATCTGCATCGCTGGGGCGCGCACGGCATGGTCGCCTTTGTGTTCCTTCACATGTGTCGGGTATTTTATACAGGAGGCTACAAACAGCCGAGGGAATTCAACTGGGGCATTGGCGTAGTCTTATTGATAATAACGTTATTTCTCAGCCTTACAGGCTATCTTCTTCCCTGGGACCAGCTTGCATTCTGGGCTATAACAATTGTTGCAAAGCTTATTGGAACAGTACCGCCTGAATCGATCTTAGGCGCAAATCTCAGTCAATTGGTGCTTGGCGGCACAATAGTTGGGCAGAACGCATTAATACGCTTTTATGTTATGCATGTGGTAGTCCTTCCATTAGTTGCAGCAGTGCTAATCGGTGTACACTTCTGGAGGATACGAAAGGACGGCGGCCTATCAAGGCCAGCAGAAGAGTAAAAGTGAAAATACTAAATACAAAACCCGAGAAATTCTAAATAAGGGCGAACATAAAGTTCGCCCCTACAAAATATTAAATAATTCAGATTGTAGGGGCGAATCTTGTATTCGCCCTCAGAAATTTTGAATTTAAAATTTGTTTAGCCCCTGATAGATTCAGTCAGGGGTTAGAAATTAGGATTTAGAATTTTTAAGTTTTCGGTTTAAAGGAGGAGATAAAAATTGGACAAGAAAGAAGAATTAGTAATATTTCCAAAAAGCCCGAACAAGACCTATGGTCTTATGGAGCTGACAAAGACAAAGTCCTTTCAGGTTGAAAGCGGGCCTGACAATACTGTTTCATCATGGCCGCATCTTTTTTTCAGGGAATTACTGCTCTTTATGGGCGTGTTTATTGCGTTAATGATTATTTCGCTTTTGTTTAATGCGCCTCTTGAAGAACAGGCAAACCCCTCAAACACGCCGAACCCTGCAAAGGCGCCGTGGTATTTTCTTGGCCTTCAGGAGATGCTCTCATGGACGCATCCATTCTGGGGCGGCATATTCATCCCGACGGTTGTCGCAATTATCCTGATACTGGTTCCATACTTTGACAGAAGTCAAAAGGGTGTGGGGATATGGTTTGCACCTGAAAGAAAACTTGCAAATTTGCTGTTTACAATCTTTGTTGTCCTTGCGGTTGGACTTATTGTTGTTGGTGAATTCTTACGAGGACCTAACTGGCAGCTCTTCTGGCCATGGAATATGCCGTCGCCCCATTAAATAAATTAGAGAGAGGATGGAGGAAGGAAAATCTATGACATATAAGCTATTTTTCATATTCGGTTTGACTTTTGCTGTGCTCTTTGGCATTGCTGCTTATCAAAATGACAAGAGGGAGTGGAAGAAATACCAGACAGATTACTTTAAGATGGAATTAAAAAAGGCAACAACTACTGAAGAAAAGGCATCAATAAAATTTGCAAATGAGATAAAGCAGATAATGGTGCCGGACTTAAAAAGGGTTGACAGATGCACAACATGCCACATGGGCGTTGACAACCCGAAGTTTGGAGATGAGAACAAAATTTATAAGACCCATCCTAATCTTGATCAGCATCCATTTGAGAAATTCGGCTGCACCGTCTGCCACAAAGGCCAGGGAAGGGCGACAACAGTTAAGGCGGCACATGGAAAAGCGGGGTTCTGGGAAGAACCTATGTGGGAAAAGGAGTATATACAGGTTTCATGCGGCAAATGCCACAGCGGGCAAGAGGTAAAGGGCGCGCCCTTACTCTCCTTTGGCAGAAAATTATTTGCAGAAAAGGGCTGCGCCGGCTGCCATAAGATAGAAGGTGTAAGTGCTGGAAATATTGGACCAGAGCTGACAACAGTTGGAAGCAAATACAAGCACGAGTTTGATTATACAAGGGTTAAGGGCGAGCACACTGTTGCAAACTGGATATACGAACACTTCAAAGACCCGCAGGCAGTTACACCCGGCACAATAATGCCGAATATGAATTTAACAGATGAAGAGGCAAAGGCGCTGACAATCTACATGCTAAGCCTGACAAAGGAAAAAATTCCTTACGAGTATAGAGCAGGGAAAAAGGGGTAAAACCAAAACCTTCTTTCACCCTTACCAGAGGAACATACCATAACACTCCCTCACTCAGGTTCAGCCTCTGGCAGCAAAGGGAGCGAACTTCCCAGACCTGCGCCGCAATAAATATCCCTCTATACAATTTAGATTTTACTGTTAGTAATCTACAACACATTTTGGATTTTACTGCTGGCAGTTCACTACAGAATCCTCTTCCTAATATTCAAAACGACATAGGTTGTTAAAAAATACCTTTTAAAATTCAATGGACTCTACGATTTATACAATACTTGGTTTTCTGGCATGGTTGATGCATATAGCATATAAGTGATTATCTATAACAGTATAAATAGAAGTAACTTCTATTTATCTTCACTTCAAGCATTTTGATTACAAGGAGGCTTGTAGTGTTCGGCTATCTCGGAAAGGGGGTGAGAAAGAATGAGTAAAGCACTCGTTGTCATGCTGGCCATGGCCGCCGTTCTGACATTTACCTCCATGGTCATCGCAGCCGACAAGATCAGCGGTGAAGTAACAAATTACACCGTCGGCAAGGAGATCGTGATCATGGATGTAGAGGGAAAGGTGCACAAGCTCGGCATCACCAAGAAGACCAATGTAATGGGCGATGTCAAGGCCGGTGTAAAGGTGGATGTGGAGGCCAGTGGAATGGAAGCTAAGTCCATCAGCGTCCAGACCGCAGCCGCTCCTAAGCCTGAGCCGGCTCCGGTAAACTAATACAAACGCAATATGTTTTGTTGTAGGGCAACCCTTTAGGGTTGCTTAAGCAAGGCTAAAGCCTTGCCCTACATGTAACATTATTTAATTCGTTTGTATTAAGATGATATTGTTTTTATTTGACCTGAGTCCCTTTAGGGTTGCTTAAGCAAGGCTAAAGCCTTGCCCTACATGTAACATTATTTAATTCGTTTGTATTAAGATGATATTGTTTTTATTTGACCTGAGTAAGTGGGCTGGGTGAAGATATCTCACCCAGCCTTTCTTTTTCTCAAAAGTGGTGAATTCTCGGTTCTCCTCCCGATATTCAGTCGGTACAATATTGAACTTTACTGTTGTTATTTTACAACATACCTCTATTTCCCTATATTCAAATTGATATAAATTGTAATAAATATTATTGAAAAATCAATTGGTTTTGTAATTTACAAACCAATCTAACTCTTGGCACGGTTAATGCAGTAACCTTAAGTTAGTTTCACATCTGTTCTACTATTTTGTCTTATGGCGCACCCGAAGCGCCATCTAATTTAGTCTCATCAAGAAATAAGCTGTATAAAAGATACGCATCAAAATTAAATTAACAGTTTCAAGCAAAATTTATTTTCAGATAATAAAACCTCTACAAACAGCAATATGGCATAAAAAGATTAGCAGATTCTTTTGTAAATATAAATATGTCTTTAAAGCACTCATATAAGACTTTTATAAAAGTGTAAGGCTATTTATGAGACACCACTCTATCATGGAAAGAAGGTGATGTGGAAAAAATCTACTTTTAAGTATAAACTGGATAAACAAATTAATATGAAGAGTATAGCTATAAAATATTATAAAAAGGAGTAAGATATGAGACAAAAATATTGTTTATTAATTTCAGTGATAATCTCCTTTCTTTTATTAGGCTGCGTAGACCGTATCAGGGTTGCTAACAATCTTGGAAATGATAATACTGTAGTCCTGCTTGATGGGCGGCGGAGTTCTGGGTGCGTAAATGATGAGATATGGAGAGTCATTGATACTTCTAATGTTGGAAATGTACTTTCAAATGGGCCTTGCAATTCAGAGGTGATTGTTTTTTCTGACGATAATGCAATGCGGTTGGTCGCACCTGTCAATATTTGGACGGACTCCACAGGAAACACTCTAACTGTAGACTTAACAGATCTCCTCCGGGAACGGGCAACTTTCTGGATAATGCAAGGACCTTTTGCAAACACTCAGGCACGAGCAGTTAATGATATAGCACGTGCTAACCAGCTTTATAATACTATGAACTGTGGAATAGGCTTTCAGACCATTGCAATCAACAATTCAACTCAAGATCCAGACACAGCAGCACTTTTAAATGCAAATTGTGCTCAGGCTGCTAATCTTAGAAATCAGATCGGTTTTACTGCAGGTCAATTGAATGTCTACTATTTGAATAATCCAGGCGCAAGGGGATGGTGGTGCGGTAATAACACAATCATCATTGGTGCAACAGCAGATAACGAATCTCTTGCCCATGAATTTGGTCATGCACTTTCCTTAGGGCATACAAATAATATTGCTGGAATTCCAAATACAAATCTTATGGTTACTGGTGGAACCGGAAGAAACAGCATCACAGAGGGACAATGCTTCAGGTGTAATGTAAACCCTGGTTCTACACTTAATGCAAATGGCATCCGCACAGAACCGACCCGCAATTGTCCTGATGGAACTACCAATAATACATGTCCGGATCTGGCATTGGATGTAACACCAGAGTAGGGTTGCAGAACATAATTATTTACGGAGGAAACTATGAAAACTATATATTTTATCATTTTGACTTACTTTTTGGCAGCATGGATTTATCCCGGCCTTGGCCATTCACAAGAAAAATTGACACTCAAAGAGACAGCCGAGGCACAACATATAATTGTTAACTGGATGGAATGTGAAGAATGTGTTGATGGTGAACTGGAAGCAGTCAAAAAACTTGGAGAAATTGCCGTCCCAAGTCTTTCCAAAATTCTACCTGAGGGACCTTCTAAAGAGAGCCTTGATCTCCGTAGACGCCATCTCATCACAACTTACAAGGAACTAAAAAAATATGGAGAAACCCATCCGGAGTCAGCAATTAAAATGAGCGAACAAGAATATGTAAAAATATATATGGATAATTATATTGCACTCTACCAAATTCGCGCTGCAGAGGCACTTTCTGCAATTGGTGGATTAGCTGCTAAAAAGGCGCTTGAAGATTCACTTAAAATCCCACTCCGCGATGATGTTAAGGCCGCAGTGAGGGATTCTATAGAAAAGCTAAAGTAGCCTTAAAGCATTGCCTTGCTTGGCTATCTTGAGATGGTTGCAAATTAGTCGGACTGGAATCTTTTGACAACTGTGAAATTACCGCTCAAAGGCAGGGGTTTTAAGGATTAAATTATTTAAGATACACAAAGGAGGGCATTATGGAAAACATAGCATCAAAAAAATACTTAAACAGAACAAGGTGGATATTTTTGCTTCTGATTTGCGGGATTTTGCTTTTGGCAAAGGTGGATTCCACTTACGCAGTTGACTGCAGTATCCCGGGCAAATGTCCTGAAATTGTTTCTGGATTAACTGCAGCAGTGGGTGCTGCTATTGATGAGTCAAAAAATCAACTTTATTTTGTGGAGTATAACCCCACTGGGAATGGAACCCTAAAACGCATTAACCTTCCACCCCAGTGTGGGACTCCCACTACTCCAGCATGTTCCACCACAATCACAACAATTGCGTCAGGTTTTTCCCACCCAGAAGATGTGCAGTTGGATTTGGCCCATGGTTTTGCTTATGTGACTACAAGAGACGATCCAGGCACCACTGGTGCCTTATGGAAGGTGAATATTTCTACGGGGGCAAAAACCATGGTTACTTTCAATCTCGGTGCTCCACAGCAACTCGTCCTGGACACAGCAAACAATCAAGCATTTGTGGTTGGATATGATGATGGGAGGTTAAGGCGTATTGATTTGACTACCGGGGCAAAAACTCCAGTCTATGGAACAACACCCGCTACCAAGTTAGGCCATCCAGTAGGTCTTGCAATAACAAAGGATAAAAAATATGCCTATGTCACTGAGCAGGACGCACCTGCACGAATATCCAAAATAGATTTGACTATTGGAGTCAAAGATTCAAACCCAGTAGTGACAGGTTTGACTGCCCCATTTTTCTTAGCATGGACGGATAATAGCCAGAATTCCCTTTATGTAGTTGAGCGTGACCCAGCCAATAGGGTTTCAAGAGTTGATCTAATTTCAAAGACCAAAAATGATGCGATAACCGGTTTGCCGTGGCGACCTTCAGGGATAGTGGTAAGCGGTAGCGGAACACCCGTTTTTGTAACGACGGATAGCAAGATTGTTAAAGTTGATATGGTCGTGTTGGACTTGACACAACCAGTTTTTATGGGTGTGGGTCATGTCCCAGCCACCAGCATTGTTAACGGATATGCAACCACTGCTCCAGGGTACTTCTTCCAGGTAAAGCATTCACCCTTTGGCGGCACACTTAATATTTTTGGCAACCTGAATAATTTTAAGGCATTGGGAGCTACGCATTATGAAGTCCTTGTTTCTAAAGATGGTGGGGCATTTGTACCCCTTAACCTTAGCTGGAATATGTACAAATGGAATCCTACAACAATGACATACGAGCTGGTTCCTGTTGCGCCAGTTGCCGGAACAACAAGGTATTCAATCCCCGCTGAATATCCTTTAAATGCTGCATGGTGGTATCCACCATTTCTATTTATGCAGTGGCCCAGTGGGGAAAACGGTCTGTATACGTTCAAGGTAAATATTTATTCCGGAGCAACTGTGGGGGCACCACTTCCGGGATTGCCGGCAGGCTTGAATAGTTTGACAGTCAGAATAGACAATACACCCCAGGATGTAAAGATATTAAGCATTTGGCAAAAGGGAACACCAGATAAGGAAATTAAACCTTGCGACATCGTTTCCACAGGTAACAATCAATATTATTTCAAGATTACAGCCTATGACCCTAATCACCACCTCCTAAGCTATGGATTAAGCGCCCTTTGGGGAGACAATAAGTCTGCCTCAATTGCTGCGGATTCTTACAGTGCACATGTGGATGCTGAAGGTCCCTACTTATGGAGTGGCATTGCGAATACAAAGGTTCCAGCTACAGTGTGGAGTGCAAGTTGTAATTGTGCCCATACATTTTACCTCGGGGCATGGAAAAGGACGATTGATGGTTACAACTACATTCTTTACCGTGACTATCATAAGTCAATAACGATCAATAACACAGGAGTTACCTCCGGATGTAGTCCGTGTGGGTTTCCATGTCCATAGGAGTGAAACAAAATAAGGAGGAATGAAATGCTAAATAAATATTTATTTGCGATAGCTGCTGCGATTTGTACTTTAATCTTTATTACTGCAGGGGAGGCCCAGCCATTACATAGTGTGATGCTGACTGTGCCTGACCATCCTGAGGAGGCCTTAAACTGGTGTGGCCCTGCCACTGGACAGATGATAATGGAGGGATACCCGGCAGGAAGCTGCACGAAATTACAAGAAGATATCTGGATGGCTGTACAGGGTTACAAGACTGAGGCTATGTGGGATACTGATCCTGTGGGGTTAAAAGAAGCGATGAAACATCTTTGTCCACCTGCTGGCACATGGAGTGTTCATGCTAAAACTGACCCTCAGGCAGTTATGTATGATGTCGCCTATTGGATGACCAAGAATAACTACCCCGCTGCCGGACTTTTGAATACCTTATCACACAATGCTTACACATCGCATGGTGAGCACTGGGTCGCTATCAGAGGTATTATCACTGATAAGGACCCTACATTGCCCGGTAATACATCCGTCAATTTGCAATTTATCTGGTTTAACGACCCATCCCCTGTCAATTTAGGAGATCCTTCTGTAGAGAGGTTTGTCTCAGGAAGTCAGTGGTATAGTGAATTTCAACCCGTAGCCAAAGTCGGGAGCGGCTATCAAGGTAAATATGTAGCTGTTATAGAGCCCCCTGAGATTAAAGGGAAAGCCATTTCACCTGCTGAAGTTTTAATTGGAAAAGTTATAACTCCAGAAGATGCCATGAAATATGCCGCAAAGTGGATAGAGGAATACAAGCTCTATGAAATGGAACCCTACAAGATTCTGAGAAAGACCAGTGCCTTAACGCCATTACTCGTGAACAAGAGTCATGGAGGTTACTACATCATCCCCTATGCTGTAGAAGAAAAGTCTGCCCATGCAGCCATTATTATTAATGCCTATACAGGTAACTTTCAGGAGGTTGGGGCATTCAAACCGGCTGCATATATGCCAAAAGAGGAGGCTATCAATATTGCCCTAAAACATCTCGGCGTGGAAAAACCAAAGAAGGCTGATGCTGAATTAATCTTCCCTATCGGCGAGCAAACAGTTAGCCGTTATTTCCCCATATGGAAGGTAACAGCGGACAGAAAGGTCCTCGGTGTGGATCATCAAGGAAAAATATATACAAAGATTCCCCGTGAAGATTTTTCCATTCCATTGCCGGGTTTGAAGCCTCAAGGTATTACATGGGATGGAAAACATCTATGGGCTATAGATGAGCAGGCAAAAAAACTTAACGGTTTTGATTCCCACTCAGGTGCTGTTATACGTTCCTTTAATGTTGTCCTAAAAAGACCTAGTGGTTTAACATTTGATGGGAAGGCATTATGGATAGCAGATGAAGAAACAAAGAGCATTCATGCGGTTAATCCTGATACTGGCGAGGTTGTAAAAACTATAAAAATGGAAATTCCTCCTGAAAAAGGTTTCAAATCTTTTGAGGGGATTGCATGGGATGGGAAGTACCTCTGGACTGCTATTTATGCTGGCTTTTCGAGTTCCTTTAACCAGATAGACACAGAAAACGGCCGGATTGTAAGGAGCATCTTTGCCGACTGCAATCCTCGTGGAATAGCATCAGATGGGGAATATTTATGGAGCATCTGTTATAACGGAGAAAAACTTCCACCTAAAATTGACAGAAGAAAGATTCTCGAAAAGGAACACGAGATGCTTCGCTCTCGAGTATTTATCAAGGATATTGAGGAAAGAGACCCTACAGGATTGGTATACGATGGCCTATATCTATGGTATGCGGACAGGATATCAAAGAGAGCTTTCAGGGTTTATCCAGGGAATGTGGAGAAAAAATAGATTTTTATAGCCTTTGAAAAGGAGGAATAGCTATGTCTACATGGTTAAGAAACTCTGCGCTGTTTATAATTAGCTTATTTTTTGTTTTCTCAATTATTGGATGTGCACAAAAATACGCTGTTCTTATTAGTACAAATGAGGTCACCAGTGACGATGTTGCTATCCACTCTGAATGGTGGTACGACCTCTTCCTTCAGTATAAGATGCTAAGGGAGAATGGCTTCAAAGACGACAAGATATATGTCCTTTATGGAAATGGGACTGATTTTGCTACTGCACATGCTGCCTACAATTCTACCACTCAGTTTGGTCATACAATTACAGATATGGCTGTCAATAAGACCAATATCCAATCTATATTCACAACACTGAGTGGCAAAGTAAAGAACCGCGACTATCTTCATGTCTGGTGGATGGGCCACGGGGGAGGATCTGGCCCAGGCTCTTGTAATCTTTCTATGTCTATCAGTAATACGGGAGAGACAGTTACTGATACGGAACTGAGCACATATATTAATAATGTGTCAAATTATAAGAAGCGTTCGGTTGCCGTTATGACATGTCACTCGGGAGGTATGGTAGATAATATGAATACTGCGGGTAATAAAACTGTGGCACTCACCTCTTCAACCTGCGCTCAAAACTCTTATGACGCTCCATCCATCTGCGATGGTATTTTACATGCAGAATTTAACTACACCTTACCAAATGGCTTGCGTATGATAACTCCATGTGGTACAGCCGTTGGGTCGGATTATGACAGCAATGGGTATGTCTCATTATCAGAAGCTCATCAATATAATTCAGCAACTATGACTACATCGACTCCCCAGATGGGTGATCCAGATGGTATTGCAGCAACCACGAATATTAAGAAAGTGCAACCATAAGTTAAATAACGAATATGATTAAAATGCCTTGCCGAAACTTCTGGTCTATTCTTAAAAAAGAGTGGGTGGATACGGGGGTGTTTAGGTATGAATCACGAGAAGTTGGATGACTTCTCTTGGTGACCGATATCATCCCAAAACAGGAGTATATCTGAAATAGTGCTGATATGAACGAGTTAGCCGGTCATGGCAGGCAGGGAAAGAATGTTAATAAGGACATTCAGGTAAATAGAACTGTTGTCATCTTTTATATTCTATTGTCAATCAAAATAGAAAGGAGATTAATATGTTAAAGCGGTTATCGCTATTCTTAGTGTTTTCCAGTTTTCTAATAGGCATGGTGGGGTGTACATGCAAGCCAGCCGTGATCGGGTCTCTGCCTGTAACGCTTCATCCTCAGGAAACTCAGAATTGGTGCTGGGCAGCAAGCGGGCAGATGGTTATGGATTATCTTGGGCATAATGTCTCGCAATGCACTGAGGCAAATAATCGTTTTGGCCGCACCAGTGCGCCGCTTACCTGGGACCAGTTGAGGGAACAGATTTCTAACGAATCTTACTGCAAGAAGAAGCCGTTCGCCTTCTCATGGGGTTGGCTGGGCGGTGGAGGGCACATGATGGTTGCCAAAGGCTATCTCACATTGGCAGGGACAAACTATGTAGTTATTATGGACCCGTGGGCGCCGTGCGTCGGGGACGAGCGTATAATCACTTATGACTTTTATAACGCCGACCCAACGGACCATACGCACTGGGACGATTACTATGACGTAACATACACAGGAGGTAAATAAGATGCGAATCTTGATATCCTTACTTATTGCTCTATTTTTAATGGCCTCACAGGCGAGCGCGCAGGAGACAAAAGTGCCTATTAAGGAGATACAACCCGTGGCACAAAGGTCTCTGGAGACCTTCAGCCAGCTTGTCACAAAGGAGAACTACAGGCAGATGGGTTTTGAATCTCCTGAAGAGGTGCGCTCTGCAACCCTCGGCGCCCCCATACAGGACTTCATGGTGCGGCTCGACAAGTTGAAAAAATACGAGCCGGGCAGCAGACCTGATGAATTGTTAACGGCAACAAGCCAGGTAATTTATCCTGTGCTTGTAAAAGGTCAGGTGAGGTCATCAATAACCCTCTCTAAGACTAAGGAAAGCTGGCAGGCCGTGTCATTCGGTGGTTTCAACTTTGTAAAACTGGTCTCAAGTACGCTGATGGAGAGCTCAAAAGTGACAGGACTCGATTACTCATCCTATTTCCTTGTAAGGGTTCCTTCATTAAATCTCTTTTTCCTCGGCTTTCGCTCTAACAACGAGCTGATGCTTGTGCCGCTTACGGACAATCCCAAGATGGAATTCAAGGCTGGAGCCAGCATGAAGGCGGAAAAGGTCTTTTCCGCAATTCTGCCCGATGCCAAGGCGCATAACGGTCTACCAAGGTGAAGAACAAATGAAAGCAAACTGCCAAGCAAGACATTGGTTGGCAGTCTTGATCGAGGCAGTGGATGGTCTTGGTTAGGTTTAAAGCGATAAGGGGCAGGCATTGCCTGCCCCTTTATTAAAGATACACGGGAGGGTAAACCGCGAAAGGGGGACATGGTATGAATACGTATAGAATCATCGCAAAGGCAGGGCAGATAGCAAGATGCTTGCTATTGATAAGTTTTGTTGTTATAGCATCTGGCTGTGGTGGAACTTATTTCCACGATACTTTCAGTACTGATCAACTCAGTTCAGGATATCGCTGGTTCGATGAAGGAGTCCCCGATTCATATAGCTTAACAGCCAAACCTGGATGGCTTAGAATTAACGCTGGTGTGCGGCAGGATCTATGGAGTAGCATTCCCTTGAAAAGGGGCGCTCCACTCTTGCTGCGCCCTGCCCCGGAAGGAGATTATATAGTGGAAACCTTTGCCAGTGCCAGCCCGCTTGGGGCTCCTTCTCAACCAGTTAATACGCAAATAGGATTGTTCGTATTTCAGGATGTCAATAATTGGCTGTTTTTCGGTCTTACCAACCACGACTTTCCTACCCCGTATACTACCAATGGTCTAATGGTAACAAAAACTGTTGGTGGCGCATCGTCTATCGTGGCAGGAACCGGCTTAAAAGAGGATTTTGTGTTTCTCAGAATAAAAAAAGATGGAGACGAATGGAAATTCTACTGGAAGCTTCAACATGATGATGTTTGGAATCTTTTGACAACTGCGAAATTACCGCTCAAAGGCCATGAGGTTGGTATGGGTGTCAAAACATTTGATCTTGATCCGCCATCTGCAACTAATTCATGCCAGGCTTATTTTGATTTCTTTATGATAGGGAGATAGAATCCATGATGGTCCAACCCAAAAATCTCGCTGGGACCAGAAATGGAATGGTTTTATATTGCCCGCAATGGCAGATATGAACAAGATAAGCGGTAATTACGGGCAGAGAAAGGAGGATTTGATGGAAAATAGAAAGTTTATTGCTATCTATAGTTTGACTGCGATATTTAGCTTGGTCTTCATTACAGGCTGCATAACACCGCTGAAGGTCGTCAATGTGGGCGCACCGGCTATTAACTGCGTGTTCAATCCGTCGTGTACGGTTACTGTGACTGACACCACTGCCCCTATTCCTATTCCTGCTGGAGGGACTAACTTTCTACAGTCCAGAACATTCGTAGGGGTGCCGGGCGCTCCTGCAAACGGGCTTTATGCATACGAATATAGGATCAATCTCCGCAACGCTATGGGCATTACCTATATCCCCTGCATTAGCTCGATGACAATTGAATTCGGACCGGTAGTCAGCACGCTTGACTATGATGGCGATGGAGTGGCAGATCAGGTGTATGTAGTTACAAGCGGAGGTCTGGGCACAATCGGCCTTGCCTCAGCAGAAAAAGATGGCAACACGGTTACTTTTAATTTTAGCGCTCCGGTCTGTGCAGGCGGCTCTCCAGGGACTGGCCAGAGCAGCTACTTTTTCGGCTTGGTTTCTGCGCAACCGCCAAGGCCTGTCACTGCGACTGTAAAGGAGACCACAGGTACGGTGCATAACGTCCCGGCACGCGCACCTCAGCTCGGTGGCTGTAGCATTCCACCATACAGCCCTGCATACTGGAATGACGGGGGAGTTGTACAGGGCAATAACAATTGCTACAACTATGGTAATAACAAAAGAACAGACACATTTGCCCAGCCGCGAAGGGCTGCTGGTATCATTCTTGGATTGGCGAATATGAACTGTGGAGACGTGAGGAATGCTGCTATTGCAGATGGCCTGAACCCTTTGCCAGCCTCAGGAAATTGCCCTAGTGGCAAGGATAAAGTAGCCCTTGTTGTAGATCCTGGGACTGACTATCATTGGTATCGCATAGATAGTGGCGGGATGTGGTCTCATAAACCTGGAGGTGGACAGGCGACTAACCTTGACAACTCCAGTAATCCTATACCAAACCCGGAAACAGCAGATAGATGTGGCGGCTGGCTGTGTTATACCGATTTTTGCGGCTACTTCTGTTCTTGTTCGGACGCTGCTCAGGGACAAGGTCATGAAAATATTAATTGATAAAAAATTTATAGATGGAGGTAAACCATGTCCGATTCTTTGAAATCAAAAAGACTTTTTTGGATAGCTATGATAATCATAGCAATATCGGTAATGACCTTATCAGGTGTTATCAGCGAAGCACAGGATAAGGAAATAAAGAAGGGTTTAAAGGTAACGATCCTGCTTTTCTCTGGCCGTCCTGATCCGACTTATCTATTAGAAGATAAAGATGCAATAGAACGATTAAAAATCTTAATCACCGCCGCAAAGGTAAACGAGAAATTTGAAAAGACTACGGTTATTCCTTCAATCCTCGGTTACAAAGGAATCATTGTAGATAACCAGACAAAGGTTCCAGCTATCCCTGCCCATCTTGCTGTTTACAAAGGGAATATTGAAGTGAAAAATGAACGAAAAAAAATCCTGATAGATGAAGGGGGTGCTATAGAGGATCTTCTCCTGAAACAGGCAATTGAAAAAGGAGTGATAGATGAAAAGATACTTAAACGTATGAAATCAGAGACTGCTAAATAAAAAGGGGTATGTATGGGAATAAGGATTCCTCCTCTGCACTTTAGAGGAGACATTTATCTCCTTAGTGAAGAGCAGTGGAAAGGCTTTTCTGGCAAGGTTGTTAAAGACTTTCAGGCTAAACTGGCTAAGGTGAATACCGTGGAACAGGATGGGAGATGCAGGCTATGTGGCTGCCTGATGCAGCTAAGGAGCCGCTATGGAATTTCAACTAAAAATGGGATTGACTCTGTTTTCTTAATATGCTACATTCAAGGAGCAAGTGCAACGCTTAGGATAAGCATAGTTCCTTTTTCTGTCATTCCTGCATGCCTCTGGCAGAAATCAGTGTTTCCCGTAAAAACTTGAATCTAATTTTTTTCTGGATTCCCGCTCAAAAACGCTGCGGGAATGACATAACCTTACTTAATAACAAGACATCCTAAGTGTCTTGACTACAAAACACCTTCAGAGGTCTTTAACTCAAGCGTTGCACTTCCTTATTGAACTGGGGATCTAACAGGGAGTTTATGAACGATAGAAACGAAAGGATCTATAAATACAGGCGATTTGTCGCGGGCATTTCAATAATTGTCACCATATAAGGAGTAATTTAAATCGAACAGTTAGATGCCAAATCAATAATATTCCATCACAGGTCTTATATCCAGCTTTATAGCACAGGGAAACACCGTCTCTTTTTCTACCTCTTCGTATTGCTTCTGGTAATAGCTGTCTATCTTGTCTCACCCCATGTAACCCTTTTCATGAATGATTTTGCGAAAGATATCCTTTCATCATATCTTTCAGCTAATGATATAAACATTCTGGAGAAAACTTTTGTCAATACTGTGTATATAATTGACATGCCTGGCAAATATCCCTCCATGATCTTCTCTGTTTGTCTTTTAATAGCTTCATTGCTTCTTATCTTCTTGATCAGTAAAACAAAGCTTCCTCCTCCTATTGTAATATGGGTTATTTATTTGGCTCTCATAAATCTTGTATCTTCAGTAGTTTTTATACTAATGCCTGCAATGTTTCCGTACATTATAGAGAACTTTTCGGAATTGTATATCAAGACAGAAGTGGTCATATGGCTTTTTATCCCTTTGTTAATGGGAATAGCATTTTCGTCTCTGCCTTCAAATATTTTTACTAAGACAGCCGTTGTAGTCCTCACAATAATTTATTCTATGGTGCTCGGTATTATAAGATATGTAGCATTTCTCTACATACTCGCAAAATTTTCTTATATATTTATGGCGTTCCTTTTCTTCGCCTTCGGGCCTCTAATGGACTTTATATATATTGTAGGTCTATATTCTCTATATGTCAGTAACTATGCAAGTAAAATCGGAAAGGATTTAAGAATATGGAAATGGTTGTCCTAATACTTAAAATATATTTTGTTTTTGTTGTGTTTGTCATGATTGTATACACCATAAGGCATTATGTATTTGTTTCTAACAGGATGTTCGGGGAACAGAGGATTTGTTATCAGGACATTATTGACTCTGAATCGCCTTCGGTATCTGTTCTAATACCTATGCATAATGAAGAAAAGACAGCCTCACAAATACTCGATCTCCTTGTCGAAGCAGATTATCCAAAGGAAAAACTTGAAATTATAGTGGTAAATGATAACTCGACAGATACAACAGCCACAATAATTGATGAATATGCTTCTAAATATCCAAACATCAAATCTGTTCACAGAAAGTCTGAAGATCGCGGAAAGCCTATCGCCCTTAATAAGGGACTAGAGGTTGCAAAAGGTGAGATTGTAGTAATATTTGACGCTGACTATCTTCCTCCGAAGGGAATTATCCGGGATATAGCAGTCTCATTTAATGATCCTGAGGTCGGGGCCGTCATGGGACGCGTGATACCTGTAAATAGCGAGACGAATCTTCTTACAAGGTATCTCGATCTTGAGAGGACGGGAGGCTATCAGGTTGATCAGCAGGCAAGATATAACCTCAGACTTATCCCACAGTATGGCGGAACTGTAGGCGGATTTAGAAGGGAACTCATCCGCTCACTCGGAAATTTTGACCCATACATACTAACTGAGGATACTGAACTAACATTCAGGCTCTTTGTTAAAGGATGGAAGGTTATTTATGCAAACAGGGTTGAATGCTACGAAGAATCCCCTGAGGTATGGCGTGTAAGGGCAAGGCAGCTAAGGCGCTGGTCAAGGGGACACACCCGGGTAATGTTTAGATATCTGATGCCTTTGATTATATCTAAACATCTATCATTCAGAGAAAAACTTGATGGTTCACTACTGCTCTTTGTTTATACAGTGCCATTTATACTCCTTACAGGGATAATAGACTGCGTGACGCTTTTTTTCCTTGGAAAGATGGAGATCCTATCCACTATGATAGTGTTGTTATTCCTCGGCTTGCACAATACCTTCGGCAATTTTTCAACCTTCTTCCAGATAGGTATCGGTTCTGTACTTGACGGTGCTACATACAGGATACGTATTTTACCTTTTCTTATTTTCAATTTTTTCTTTAACATATGGTATATCTCATGTGGCTTCATCGATGCAGTGATTGATGTATTAACCAGCAGGAAGCCCAGGTGGCAAAAAACCAAGAGATTCAGGAAGGGAGTTTATAGCCAATGATAATTATCGGACTTATTTTTATAAGCTTCATAATTCTGGTCTTAATACCCTTTATACCTGGCGCTGCCGAATTGGTCAGGCCACGAGATTCTAAGCCCCTTTATATCAGGATGGATTATTCAAAGGATCCGAGGTATTTTGGAAAGACATTCAAAAAAATCCTGAAAGACAGCCTAAGAGGCCTGAGAGAGGGTACAAGGAAGGTAAGGCTGTCAAAGGATGAGGAAGTAGAGATAGTTGTCTCTGGAAATATAGCTCCAAACAGTGAGGTTTTAACAGTCCTGCATGTTCTCAACGACATAACCTCAAGTGAAAATGTAGGATTTAAAAAGGAGATTTATGTGGCTGGAGATGCGGTAATAGGAAAAGAGAACATGGTGAGGGCTATTGCCTCTGACGGAAATATACGCCTTTCAGAAGGGGCTAAGGTTATAAGATGGTTGGATGCTGAAGGAAATATTGAAGTTGATAAGGGATGTGATCTCGGGATAAGTGCATCAAGCGGAAATGAGTTGAGGATTGAGAGGAACTGTAGGTTTAAACGCCTTTTTGGAACACCTGTAATCACCTTCGGTTTGCCCAAGAAAAAAACCATACCTGCTGGCAGCGTAGAAATAACCACAGCCAAGAAAATTGTTACAGATAAAAAGCGTGTGGTAATACCGCCTGCAACAAGGGTGGAAGATACACTTATTCTGAAACAGGAACTTGAGGTTAAAGAAGATTGTGTCCTGATGGGAAGCCTGAAGGTATACGGGAACGTACTTATCGGTCAGGGGGTCATAATTTTCGGGAATATATTTTCGGAAGGGGATATTGAAATCGGGGAGGACTCTGAAGTAGCAGGGATTATTTTTTCTCAGAAACATATCAAAATCAAAGATGGTGTGAAGATTGGAAATGCCAGCACAGTTAAATCAGTCATAGGGAAGAAAGGAATTATACTCGGTAAGAATGTTACCATATATGGCTATATAATGACAGAAAGCACAGGGATAACAACATAAAAAAATTTTTCTATTGGTTTTTAATAATAATAGCCATTCTATTTTCTCTTTACAGTGGTAGTCTGGCATATAATGAATGGAAACTATCAAAGCAGCAGGCGATTAAAGTCGTACTAGTCTATTCGCCTCAGTTGCAAGATCACTATATCCTTAAGGCATATGAAAGCCTTTTTGAAGAAGAAGGCGTTCCTTACGAGAAGATGAGTTCTACTGTTCTTATTTCATTAAAGGTTGATGAAATTGTAAAGAGCAGACCTGTTATTATATTCCCTGATAATGTAGCCCAGATTCTGCTTTATGACACAAAACTCTGGATAAAGGATTATCTTCAAAAAGGTGGAAATGTTGCTGTCATTTACGATGCAGGCGTAAAGGATAAAAGAGGTCGCTATCTTAAAGAAGCAGGTCTGTCAGATATCGTAGGAGTAAATTATATCCTTTACAGCAAACTCTTAGAGGATTCATATACAATTGGCAATATAAAATTTAAGGATTCCCATAATCTGGATTACTTCCAGTTTCCGATCGGAAAATTTGAAGATGGCCTGCTGCTGAGCGGATACTCATATGGAGTTCTGGAGTATCCGATAGCCAGAAACGAAATTAAAGGCATTCAAAATAAGAAATCAATATATGCATATGCAGTTGCAGCAGATGGAAAACAATATCCGGCTATTGTCCTGACAGACCACGGAAAAGGCAAAGCGCTTTATGTAAATATGCCGTTAGGGTACCTCAAAGGCCAGTCTGATGATCTCCCGATGAGGGCCATACTAAGGACATTTCTTTTTAAGGTTGCAAAGATACCTCACCTGCTTAACGCCCCTTATGGAAAGGGTGGTTTAATTGTGAACTGGCATATAGATTCAAACGCTGATATGGAAGGTACCGTCTTTATGCTAAAGAATGGATACTACAGAAAAGATATAGAGTATTCGATTCATATAACTGCAGGTGATTTCAAGGATAGACCTGGAGATAATTTAGGTTTTGATGCGTGTGGAAAAGGGAGGGCACTTGTACAGTCACTTACCAATTATGGCGTTATCGGGTCGCATGGAGGTTGGGCACATGACTGGTTTGCTAATAATCTGGAGGCGAACAGGCTGACGAAGAATGATATGATCAAATATGTAAATAAAAATAATATATGCCTTGAGAATATTATTAAAAAGAAGGTTATTGAATATTCTGCCCCTAAGGGA
>JACRON010000229.1 GCA_016214425.1 Nitrospirota bacterium | reverse complement strand
TCGTCTTTACGCTGTGACAAAGGAGGGATGGATAATGAAACTACATTTAGCCTGAAATAAAGGTCCTGCCTGAAGCTGCTGTTTTTTATTGCATCCTGTAAATTTCTATTGGTTGCTGCTATAAATCTTACATCTACCTTTATTGGCTCTGTTCCCCCGAGCCTTAAAAGCTCCCTTTCCTGAATTACCCTTAATAGCTTAACCTGCATTGATGCCGGCATCTCTGTTATCTCATCAAGGAAAAGTGTTCCGCCTGATGCCATTTCTATCAGGCCCTTTTTCATTGATATAGCGCCTGTAAAGGCGCCCCTTTCATGGCCGAAGAGTTCATTGCCAAGAAGCTCCTCTGTGAATGCACCGCAGTTGATTGCAAAGAAGGTGTTATTTGCACGTTTGCTGTGAAAATGAATGAATCTTGCAAATAATTCCTTTCCAGTCCCGCTTTCACCGGTGAGCAGGACATTGCAGTCTGTTGGCGCAATCTGTTTTGCTGTATCAAGGAGCCTCTGCATATTTGCATCCTGTGTGATTATCTTCACCTTTCCATGATAGCTCTCTATCTGCTCCCTTAACTGCCTGTTTTCATTTTTAAGTTTTACCTTTTCTACTGCCTCTGATACGACCTTTCGCACCTCATCTAATTTAAATGGCTTTGCAATATAGTAAAAAGCCCCGTTTTTCATTGCCTTAACTGCAGATTCAAGTGTTGCATAGCCTGTTATCATGATTACTTCTGTATCAGGGTAAAGCTCTTTGCATCGCTTAAGTATCTGCGCGCCGTCCACCTTTTCCATCCTTAAATCAGTAAGTACTGCATCAAACTGCTGCTCCTCAAGAAGTTTAAGCGCATTCTGGCCGCTCTGGGTGCTGACAACCTGATACCCCTCTTTCTTCATTACATGCTCAAGATTTTTAAGGGCTATCTTTTCGTCATCAATAATAAGTATTTTTGAGTTCTTTTGCATAGAAGGAATCTCTTTTACCTTTATTTCTTGACCCATGACCCTTACCCCTATTCTTTTATCGGCAGCCTGATTAAGAATGTCGTTCCTTTCCCTATCTCACTGTCAACAGCAATACAGCCGTCGTGTTCCTCTATTATCTCATGGACAATAAAGAGCCCAAGTCCTGAGCCTTTGCCAACATCCTTTGTTGTAAAGAATGGGTCAAATATCTTTGGCAATACCTCAGACGGTATGCCGCTGCCTGTATCGCTTATCTCAATATCAATGGAATCCCCTTCAATCTGACATTCAGTCTTTATTCCTTCTTCCTTTTTTCCTGCTGACATTACCTTCTGCGCCATGATGGATATCTTTCCCTCTGCATTAATTGCCTCAGCAGCATTTTTTATTAGATTCAGGAATGCCTGCTGAATCCTCTGTTTGTCCGCAAGGATTGCAATGTCATCAGGTATATCAATTTCTATCTCTACTTTTATAGGGAGCTGGCCCCTGATAAAGCGGATTGTCTCTTTAATAAGTCTTTTTAGAGGCAGATGCTCTTTTTCAAATTCCTTGTCTCTTGAGAATTCAAGGAGGGAGCGGACTATATTTCTTGCCCTGTCTGTCTGCTCATCAATCTGGGAAAGCAGTTCTTTTAGAAAAGCAGGGTTATTGGAGGTGAGGGCAGGAGGGGATTTTGTTTTGCCCTTGCTCCTTGACCCTTGACCCTGTTTAATCTCTTCCATTAATATCTGGCATGATGATGATATGTTGGATAAAGGGTTATTTAATTCATGGGCTACTCCTGATAAAAGTGTTCCAAGCGATGCAAGCTTTTCTGACTGGACAAGATGCCTTTGCCTTAATTCCAGTTCATGAAGCATCTTATTAAAGGCATTTGTAAGAGAGATAATCTCCCTATCCTTTGAGTTAATATTTACATCCCTGTATGCGCCGTCAGCAATTATCTCCATGCTTTTCTCTAATTCTTTAAGCGGCTTTATAATCATCTTTAAGATTATCTGTCCTATCACAATAACAAGGATGGAAAGAAAGATGACCGAAAAGATAAGGATGCGCTGGGAATTGTACAGCATGGTCTGAAGGTTTTTTCTTTCAGCCTTAGAGATATCCTCTGCTATAGTTATTATGTCCTTGCCTGTTTTCCTTATCTCTCCTTCTAAGCTTGTCTTGTTGATATTTGCCACTTTAGCTGAATATTGTTCCATGAGCTCTTTGTATTGCTTTAAATCATTTTGAAGAGCTGATATCTGATAGGCAGCGGCAATAGAGCGAAATCCCTTTATATTATCCTCAAGCAATCCATGAGCCTTTGTTACATATCTTATATTTTCCTGATAGTCTTCATCCTTTCCATAAAGAAAGTAGTTTTTTTCAAATCTCCTTATCTCTAAGGTGGCATCAAAGAATTCAGAGATAGCCTCGCCAAGCATGACCTTTCTCTCCACAAATCGGAGCTCCATGAATGCGGAGATTAACAGTCCAACTATTAATACAACAATGGCATAGTAGCCGAGTCTGATCTTCTGTCTGATGCTCGAAGGAAATCTAAGCATGTTTAATCTTAACACCAAATATTTCAAAATGCAACGGTAAGTTTTTTATTGCAACATATATGATTATAAGGCGTTACAATGTAGGAATGAAAAATCCTGTAAAGACAATTGGTTATATAAATACACCTTCTGGCACGAAAGATGCTTATGTATATAGTAGAGGGAGGAAAAAAAGAATGAGCAATCTTTCAAAAAAGATAGAGGATATCTTAACAGCAGCAACCTTTGCAGAGGCAGGAGAATTTGATACTGCAATGGAGATGCTTAAGTCAAGACAGAAGGTTCTGCTTACATTAACAGGCAAAGGCGCTAATGAGAAGTTATTCAAATATGCTGTTAATATCTGTAAAAGGATTAATGCAGGACTTGAGATTCTCTCTGTGGCTGCAACAGATATATTGTTAGAGCAGTTTATAGAAAGACTTAAACATGAGGGTATCGAATATCATGTGACTAAGAGAGAAGGGGGCATAAAGGATGCGATTATTGACCTTAAAAAAAGGATGATGGAGATTAACTTTGTGGTTATAGATTCATCTGTATATGAGGACATGGATGCAGAATATAACAGAAGCGATAAAGGGATTGTAAAGGTATTAAAAGGGCTTAAATGCCCCCTTGTTGTTGTTGAGGCATAAATTTATATTCAGGAGGAGAGGTAATGTCTACAGGCAGTATAAAATCAAAAAAGAAGGCATTTATAAAGATGATATCCATGGGAATTATTTCAATAGCGCTTTATATTGCTCTGCTGTTAGAACAGGATATTATTACAAATTATTTTACAAAAGGCGGGCTCTATGCAATGCTGCCATTAGCATCTGCATTTGTCTTCTCATTTGTTCATGGCTCCTTTACAAGCAATTTCTGGAGGGCGCTCGGTATAAGGGCTGCGAGGAAAAAGGCGGAGGTAAAGTAATATGCCTGAAGTAGTCAGCGAATCTGTTAGCTTTATCAATCTTGATGCAATTAATATAATTTACCTTTTTATAGTTGGATTTGTTGGCGGACTTGTAAGCGGATTTATTGGTTCAGGCGGCGCCTTTGTCCTTACCCCTGCAATGATGAGCATCGGCGTCCCGGGCATTGTGGCAGTGGCAAGCAACATGTGCCACAAGTTTCCTAAGGCTCTTGTCGGCGCTGTTAAACGCGCAAGATACGGGCAGGTGGATGTAAAGCTGGGTATAATACTTGGCATCTCTGCTGAGGCAGGAGTTTTATACGGGGCACATATACAGGAAAACATAAAAAGGGCATTTGGAGATGCTGGTTCAAATCTCTATGTCAGCCTTGCCTTTGTTGTTGTGTTGGGCATTGTTGGTTCTTTTGTATTGTGGGATGCTTTCAAGGGTTACAGGTCAAGAAACGACGGTGAGGATGAGAAGGTCAGCAGATTGGCGCTGTGGGTTCAATCTATTAATATTCCATGGACAATGGTATACTTTAAGAGCCTGAATGCAAGGGTCTCTGTGCTTTTTACAATACC